>JBMOHX010000011.1:0-26301 GCA_049317625.1 Phycisphaerales bacterium | reverse complement strand
CCTAATGCCTAATGCCTAATGCCTAATGCCTAATGCCTAATGCCTAATGCCCAATCGGATCTGAAAACGTTTTGAAGCCAGCTGCACGACAGGAACCAGGCAGGTACCCATGAAAATCACACGGAAGTTCACGCACGCCGGGAAGGACCCCTTCGCCTCTGTCGAGTGGGGCAAGCGCTCTTCCCGTATCACCAACCCCGATGGCTCGGTTGTCTTCGAGATGAAGGACGCCGAGGTCCCCGAGACCTGGTCGCAGCTCGCGACCGACATCATGGTCTCCAAGTACTTCCGCAAGGCCGGCGTGCCCAAGGCCGACGGTACCAGCGGGCCCGAGACTTCCGCGCGGCAGGTGATCCACCGCCTCGCCGGGTGCTGGCGCCACTGGGGCGAGAAGCACGGGTACTTCGACACCGCCGAGGATGCGCAGGCGTTCTACGACGAGCTCGCGTACATGATGGTGCACCAGATGTGCGCGCCCAACAGCCCGCAGTGGTTCAACACCGGGCTCAACTTCGCGTACGGCATCACCGGCCCCGCGCAGGGCCACTGGATCGTCGATCCCAAGACCGGTGAGCCGATGCTCGCCGATGATGCGTACACACACCCGCAGCCCCACGCCTGCCAGCCCTACGAGGCGCCGATCTCAACGCCCCAGGGCCCCGTGTTCATGGGCGACATCGTCACCAAGAACCTCGTCGGCCTTGAGCTTTACGACGGCACCAAGGACGGCGTCGGCACCACCCGCGTCAAGGCCGTCAAGTCCAACGGCGACAAGCCCGTCTACGCGATCGTGCTGAAGAACGGTGTGCGCATCGAGGCCACCGCCGACCACCTCGTCCTCGCGATGAAGGACCGCCGCACCGAGGGCGACTGGCTCCGTGTGGATGCCCTCACACCCGGCATGCGGATGCGTCTCTCGACCGCGACCACGGTGCAGAAGGACTCCAGCGAGCGCGACGTCGAAGAGGCGGCCCTCGCGGGCTGGCTCCAGGGTGACGGCTTCGTCGGTCAGTACACCGAAGGTACCAACCGCAGCCTCACCGTCGAGTTCATGACGATCGATCAGGACGAGTTCGACTTCGTCATGGCCGGCGTCGGTCGTATCTTCGAGGGCGTGCACCACCACGTGCGCGACGTCGAATCTCAGGACGGTGAACTGCAGATCCGCCGGATCCGCCTTTACGGCGAGAAGCTGCGTCCCTTCGTCGAGAAGTACGGCTTGCTCCGTGGCGATAGCGACCTTGCGGTCCCCGCCGCGGTCCGCGCCGCAGGCGCTTCGGCCCAGCGCGCCTACCTCTGCTCGCTCTTCCAGGCCGACGGCACGGTGCGTCTGCGCGAGCGTGAGACCCGCACCAGCGACGTGGTGCTGACCACCGTTTCCCCCGAACTCGCCGCGGGCGTGCAGGCGCTCCTGCTGAACCTCGGCATCTACTCCCGCGTCCAGCGGGGCAGCGAGAGCCGCGAGAACCGCCGGACGCCGTACTTTGTTTCGATCGGCTACGCCGACGCCCGCGCCAAGTTCCGCGACCAGATCGGGTTCATCTCCGACGACAAGAAGCAGAAGCTCGCCACCGCCTGTTCGGAGACGTTCCCCGGCAAGTCACTCCCGGCCCTGCGCGACGAGGAGATCGTCCGCATCGAGCTCACCGGCACCCGCCCTGTCTACGACATCCAGACCGAGAGCGGCCAGTACCTCTGCAACAACGTCATCGTTCACAACTGCTTCATCCAGTCTGTCGACGACGACCTCGTCAACGAGGGCGGCATCATGGACCTCTGGGTCCGCGAGGCTCGCCTCTTCAAGTACGGCTCCGGCACCGGCACCAACTTCAGCCAGCTCCGGGGCGACAGTGAAAAACTCTCCGGCGGCGGCCGTTCCTCCGGCCTCATGTCGTGGCTCAAGATCGGCGACCGCGCCGCCAGCGCGATCAAGAGCGGCGGCACGACGCGCCGTGCCGCGAAGATGGTCTGCCTCGACATGGACCACCCCGACATCCAGGACTTTGTGAACTGGAAGGTCCGCGAGGAGATCAAGGTGCAGGCGATGGTCGAGGGGATGAAGCTCCTCCACAAAGCCGACCCGTCTCTCGCCGAGCAGTGCGAGAAGCTCAAGCTGAAGCTCGACTACGACTTCAACGGCGAGGCCTACCAGACCGTCAGCGGCCAGAACAGCAACAACTCGGTCCGCATCCCCGACTCCTTCTTCGACGCCATCGACTCCGGCGACCCCTGGCAGACCAGCTGGCGCACCAACGGCAAGCCCGCCAAGAAGTTCGACTCCCGCGGCCTGTGGGACGACATCGCCTACGCGGCCTGGCGCTGCGCCGACCCGGGCGTGCAGTTCGACACCACGATCAACGCGTGGCACACCTGCCCGAACGCGGGGCGGATCAACGCGAGCAATCCATGCGTCACCGGTGATACGCTCGTCGCGACAACCACAGGCCTCAAGCGGATCGCCGACCTCGTCGGCAACACCGCCGACGTGATCGCTGGCGACGGCCAAGCCTCGTTCGTGGATCGCATCTTCCCGACCGGCACCAAGCAGGTCTATGAGCTCTGCACCGCCGCCGGATACCGCCTGCGCCTCACCGGTGATCACCGCGTGTGGACCCTCAACCGTGGCGACGTGCCCGCCTGCGAACTCACCGTCGATGACGTCGTTCAGCTCCGGGGCTCGGGCTTCGGCTCAGACTTCCTCCCGCCCGCGGTCGCCGAGCTTCTCGGTGCCGCCATCGGCGACGGCTGCATCACCCGCGGCGAAAGCGAAGACCACCTCTTCGTCACGCTTGGTGGTGACGAGCGCGAACTCGCGGAGTACCTGCGCGACGCTGTCGATGAATCCAAGTCCCTCTGCTTCGCTGGGGATCGCCGGGCCACGCGCGGCACCTCCGTGATCGAAACGCAGTCCGGCCTGCGCGTCGGCACCGCGGCCGGCGGCGTGCTCGCCAAGCTCGAGCGCTACGCCGTTCTCGATCGCGGCTCCCACCTCAAGTCGTTCACCGACGCCGTGCACGAACTCGACCGTGCGACGGTCGCCGCGGTGCTCCGCGGCCTGTTCACGGCCGATGGCACCGTCGCCGACTACGGAGAGAAGAGCCAGTACGTTTCTCTCGACAGCACCAGTCTCGAACTGCTGCGCCAGGTCCAGATGCTGCTTCTGGGCTTCGATGTGAAGGCCAAGATCTACGAGAATCGCCGCGCACTCGGTCAGCACACCAGCACGATGCCCGACGGCAAGGGCGGATCCGCGGAGTATCCCGTGCGCCAGATGCACAGCCTCCGCATCTCGCGTTCGTCGCGAGTTCGATTCGAGAAGGAAGTGGGCTTCATCCCGTGCAGCGTCAAGGCGGTTCGTCTCGCCTCTCTGAACGAGCGCGTCGCGGCCTACCGGGACACCATGACCGATCGCGTCGCGTCCCTCACCCCGATGGGCATCGAGCCGGTCTTCGATCTCACCGAGCCGCGGACGAGCCACTTCGTCGCCAACGGACTCGTGGTGCACAACTGCTCCGAGTACATGTTCCTCGATAACACGGCGTGCAACCTTGCATCGCTGAACGTCATGAAGTTCTACGACGCCAAGTCCCGCGCGTTCGACGTCGAACGCTTCGAGCACGGCGTTGATCTGTGGACGATGGTGCTCGAGATCTCCGTGCTCATGGCGGCGTTCCCCAGCCGTGAGATCGCCGAACTCTCCTACAAGTACCGCACCACCGGGCTCGGGTACGCGAACCTCGGCGCCATGCTCATGCAGGCCGGCGTCGCGTACGACAGCGACGAAGGCCGCGCCCTCTGCGCCTGCCTGACCTCCATCCTCACCGGTCGCAGCTACCGCACCAGCGCCCTGCTCGCCAAGGAGCACGGCCCCTTCCCCGGCTACGCCCCCGAGCGTGAGAACATGCTCCGCGTCATCCGAAACCACCGGCGTGCCGCGCACGGGATCCCCCGCGATGCCGAGGAGTACGAGCAGCTCCGCATCACACCGGTGCCGATCGACCACAACCTCATCCTGCTCTCCGCCAAGGCCGGCACCATGTCCGTCGCCAACTCCGCGACCCTTCTCTCCCACGCCGTCCGCGCCTGGGACGAGGCCCTCGACCTGGGTGAGAAGTACGGCTACCGAAACGCGCAGACCACCGTCATCGCGCCCACCGGCACCATCGGCCTCCTGATGGACTGCGACACCACCGGCGTCGAGCCCGACTTCGCGCTCGTGAAGTTCAAGAAGCTCGCCGGCGGCGGTTACTTCAAGATCGCCAACGACTCGGTCCGCCCCGCCCTCCGCACCCTCGGCTACTCGGATACGCACGTGCGCGAGATCATGGCCTACCTCCTCGGCGCGCTCAGCCTCGATGTCCAGCTCCCCGCTGGCGTGAAGGGCGCCAAGCCCGGCGAGACGCTCCATCACTTCCTCCACGCCAAGGGGCTCCCGGAGGCCGACCTGCGGGCCATCACCGAGTCGCTCCCGGGCGTCTTCGAGCTCTCCTTCGCCTTCGGCGGGTGGTCGATCTCCCCCGAGGGGCTCAAGGCCTGCGGCATCGACCCGGAGAAGGCCAAGGCCGACATGGGTTTCAACCTGCTCGGGGCGTTCGGCCTCACCGCCGCGCAGATCGAGAAGCTCAACCTCGTGATCTGCGGCGCCGGCACCATCGAGGGCGCGCCGCACCTGCGGCACGAGCACCTCTCCGTCTTCGATTGCGCGAACAAGTGCGGCAAGCTCGGCGTCCGGTACATCGCGGCCGAGGGCCACATCCGCATGATGGCGGCGGCCCAGCCGTTCATCTCGGGCGCGATCTCCAAGACCATCAATCTCCCCAACGATGCGACCGTTGAAGACATCAAGAACTGCTACCGGCTCTCGTGGGAGCTCGGCCTGAAGGCGAACGCGCTCTATCGCGACGGTTGCAAGCTCAGCCAGCCGCTCTCGTCGACCGCCGACGAGGCGAAGAAAGAGACCGGTCGCGAGACCGCGGCAGCGGAGGCGACCGTTACCCCGGCTCCCGCGACCGAGGCCCCCGCGGCGGTCGCTCCCAAGCAGACGACCCAGGTGCCGCAGCAGATCCAGGAGATGAAGCCCAAGGCGACCCGTCGTCGGCTGGCGGACACCAGGCGTTCTTTGACGCACAAGTTCAATGTCGCCGGCCACGAGGGGTACCTCACCGTCGGTCTCTACGAAGACGGCCAGCCCGGTGAGCTCTTCATCACCATGAGCAAGGAAGGCTCCACCATCGGCGGGCTCATGGACTCGCTGGGCACCGCGACCAGCGTCTCCCTGCAGTACGGCGTCCCCGTCAAGAGCCTGGTCGACAAGTTCAGCTTCCAGCGCTTCGAGCCCGCTGGCATCACCGAGAACCCCGACATCCCCTTCGCCAAGAGCCTGGTCGACTACATCTTCCGCTGGATGGGCATGCAGTTCATCCCCGGCTACGCCGAGGAGTACTCCCCGCGTTTCGCGGCCGAGCGCGAAGCGGCCCAGCGGGGCCCGACGACCGTCACGGTCACGGGCGGCTCGGTCGAAACCCAGACCCGGACCGTGATCAGCGAGATGGTCGTTCAGGTTCGAACCCAGGAAGGGGCGCTCGACTCCTATATGAAGGAAGTCAGCGACGCCCCGGCGTGCGATGTGTGCGGCAACGTGACGGTTCGCAGCGGCACCTGCTACAAGTGCTTGAACTGCGGGAATAGCTTGGGGTGCAGCTGATTCGTTCCCGAGGTGAAGTCTCGGACCATCGATGAAAGAGGTGGTGATCCCGGGGCTCGTGCCGAGAGGGCCGGCGAGAATGGAGACTCGCCGGGACAGGCTGTCGAGGATCGGCGTCTGTTCGAAGTCCTTGCAAAGTCCTACCAAACGGCGATTTGCCAACGGTCGACAGACCCGCGGCACTGAAAGGTCCAGCGTCCCCGCGTCGACAGTCGCTCAGATCAGCCGCGCGGGGGCTCACGCCACGGAGGTAGGAGTCGAGGCAAGTTCGGCCGCGTTTCGGGTCAGTGCCTCTTTCATCGAATGTCCGAGTCCACCAAGCAGGGGAAGCGAGCGGCGCCGTCCACCCCGGCCACTCTGAAGACCCTCGCCCCCTGCATCCCTGAACCCCCGGGTCCCACCACCCGGGGGTTTCTTCGTTTTTGGGATATCGGGTCCGAGGTGGGCAGAAGTTTCCCGCACGAGGTGTGTGAATTGGGTTTAGAGTCGGCCCACACGGTACCGCCAGGCGGCTCGGGGTGAAAATTCAGCAGTATTCGCGTGACAAGTGGTGGCCGGCACTGTACGCTCATGGCACAGCCACTAGGGCTGGAGAGAGACTTGGGCAAGTTCCGTCCCCAACCAGAGGTTGGGGTCTAACCAAGATGTGAGGAGAGTAGAGATGCGTACCCGTTCGATTTTTGCCGTGGCCGGTCTGGCTGTTGCTGCCTCTTTGGCCAACGCCGATGTCGTTGCTACTTTCACCTATGACGACCTCGCCGGCAACTTCGCTGGCTCGGGCGGCAACGGCGTGTTCACCGCGGTCGCGGTCGACACGATCGCGTTGCAGTCCTCGGGCGATGCCTCCCGCCTCGTCCCCACCGAGGGCGACGCCGTGTTCGAGCCGGGCTTCGTGAGCGGCGCCAACCCCGCCGACTTCCAGATCTCGGTTACCGTCGCTGCCGACTCCGCGACCCACGCGTTCGGCGCCGGCACCTTCATCGCGACCGATGCTGACGGTGACACCATCACCGGCAACATCGTCGGCGATTGGAACCTTGTCGGCAACTTCCTCGCCTTCTCGGGCAACATCTCGAACGTGCTCCTCAACGACAACGGCGCTTCGGACAACGCCTTCAACGGCACCGACGCTTCCTCGACCGACTGGAGCATGGCGCTCCCCGGCGGGCCCGTGTTCGAGGGCGCGATTGTGAACCTCGTCTTCGGTGCGAACGACTTCTTCGCGACCGCGTTCGAGAGCCGCGCCACCGGCGTGACCGCTCAGATCGTTCCCGCCCCGGGCGTCCTCGCCCTCGTCGGCCTCGGTGGCCTGGCCGCCGGTCGTCGTCGCCGCTAATCGATCCGGCTGACTGATCCGCAAGTTCCAAGCCCTCGCGCTCTCGCGGGGGCTTGTTTGTTTTTCGGTCTGAAGCGGCATCGCTGCGTGACGGCCTGCTCGCCGACCACCCTCCGGACCCCGGCAGCTCGCGGCCAATGTCCGTCCGCCGGCCTCGGCGCGGGGTTTGTAGCCCGTTGAACAGAGGCATGGCGATCGCGGCTGCGGACGGCTCGAGTACTGCTGGGTGAGGATGGTCGGAGAACTCGCCGGGGATGAAAAACAAGCGTTTGCACCTGGTTTTTGATCCGTTGACACTCGCTTCACGTATCCTTATCAAAGTCCGATAATTATTGCGAGTTGGCCCGTCATACACCGGGGGGACTAAAGGCAGGGGAGGGTGGAAGACAGGGGTGCCGGAACTCGCGGAATCGACGCGCAAAAGAAATGAACTTTCGAACCCTTTGGCGTTGACATTCGCATCGATTGGCGTCAAACTACTGAGTCGAGACGTGAGACACCTCGGCTCCGTTGCAGATAGGCCCGCTGTCCGTGGGCTGTGGTTGGGGGAAGAGGAGAGAGCTTCAATGAACTTTGAGAAGAAGAACATCGTGACCTTGGCGGCAATCGCCGGTGGCCTGTGCGCCTCCGTCGCTTCGGCCGACGTGGTCCTCGTGTCCATGACCTTTGACGACCTTGCTGGTTCTTACAGCACGGCCACCAGCACGTTCACGGCCTCGGCCGTGGACACCGCTCGTCTCCGGACCTCCGGCGACGTGTCGCGTCTGGTTGATGCAGAAGGCACTTCGACCTTCTCGCCCGGCTTCGTCAGCCAGGCTGACCAGGGCAACTTCGTGATGTCGGTTGGCGTCGGCGCCCTCGCGTTCGACGGCACCCGCGCTGGCTCGGGCGTCTTCACGACGACCGACGCGGACGGCGACACCATCGTCGGCGCCATCAACGGCACCTGGCGTAACCTCGGCCTCGGCTTCATCGCCTTCGACGGCGTGCTCAGCCAGGTCTTCGTGAACGACAACGGCGCTCAGGACGGCACCTTCAACGGCTCCAACGGTGGCGCTTGGGACCTCGACCTCCCCGCCCTCGAGCCCTACCGCGGTGCCCTCGTCCAGCTCGTTCTCGGTGCGAACGGCTTCTTCGCCCAGAACTTCAGCAACCGCGCGACCGGCGTGACCGCTCAGATCGTTCCCGCCCCGGGTGCGATGGCCCTCGTCGGCCTCGGCATGATCGCCGCTGGCCGTCGCCGCCGCTAAGTCTCGACCATCTCTTGAATCTTGCAAGCCCCTGGTCCTCGGATCAGGGGTTTGTTTGTTTTTGAAACTCGCGGCAGTCCTGATGGCCGGATCCACTCTCGGCTCATCGCGAGTCTCCGCCGCCGCGAACGTTCTACATGGCAGGTGCGGTGCGCGGCTTGTAAGCGGTGCAAGCGGGCGCTCCCCTGGCTCTGCTTCGAGCGGCGCGAGGCCTGCTTCGGCAGCCACAGAAGCGAAGGACGAACCCCGCCCCGGGATCAGGGCGTCTTCGCAGAGAGCGCTGCCCTTCCGGGCGGCACATCAAACCGATCACGCGTCGTGCAGTACCCATAGCCGCCCATACGCCCCGCCGCGTCGAGCTTCGCCGGGTCCACGTGCAGCCGATCGTTCGCAATCCCCTCGCGGATCCAGACGTGGACAACCTCGCCGATGACGATGTTGCCTCCCGCGGGCGCGCCGGGGTTGGTCCGAATGACCTGGAGCGTGCGGCACTCGTAGCTCACCGCGGCCTCCGCGATCCGGGGCGGGGCCACGCGCGAGCTCGGCGTTGGCGTGAGCCCGATCATCGGGAACTCGGACTCGCCGTACGGCAGCTCCTCCGCGGCGGCGATCGCGCGGGTGATGTGCGAGATGCTCATCACGTTGACGACGAACTCACCGGTGCCGCCCTCGCTCACGGGCTTGCAGTTGATCAGCGTGTCCTTCTCCGAGCCGTCTGGCTTGTTGGCGGGGCAGAAGAGCAGGCTCATCGGGTTGCTTCCCACGCCCGCGAAGAAAGAGAACGGAGCGACGTTGTATCGTCCGCTCGCGTCGGCCGTCGACACCACTGCGATCGGGCGCGGGACGATCCCGCCGATCAGGAGCTTGTAGCGTTCGGGTACAGGCAGCGTGGCGGGGTCGAGGTCCATGTAGTCAGGTTAGCGGCGTGCCGGCCGCCTGGGTCTCGAGCACCCGAGTGAGCGCTTGCATCACCACCAACGCGTAGACGCCCGCGAAGAGGTCGTCGAGCAGGATGCCCCAGCCCCCGGGCACCCGCTGCAGGCCGTTGGCCGGCCATGGCTTGATGATGTCGAAGATGCGGAAGCTCACGAACGCCCAGAAGATCGTGAACGCGGCAAGCCAGGGCGTCGAGAGCGCCGACGCGGGGAGGAACATGAGCGGGAGGCACTGGCCCGCCGTCTCATCGGCGACGACGTCGGAGGGGTCCTTCTTGTGAAAGCACACCTCCGCGCGATCGCCCTGCACGATGCACGCGCCGCCGAACACCAGGACCGTCAGGAGGAGAAGCGCGTGGTACAGGATCCACGGCGTCGCCGCCCACCCCGACGCGCCCACCTGGCCGGTCGCCACGAAGAGCGCGGGGATGAGGAGGGGCGGGAGCGAGCCCCATGTGCCCGGGGCGGGCCTGAGGTGTCCGAGCCCAAAGGTAGTGATGAGCCGAGGTGCTGGTCTCATAGGGGCTTATGGCTTGGGCGGTCGTTCGGAGGGCATGGGCTCGGGTTCGAAGGCACCGCGCAAGCCGCGGACGGCGTAGGGCCAGCCGCTCAGGGCGGTGATGGCCACGGTGATCCAGACCAACACGTCGATCACCCTGCGGCCGGGCGTGCCGTACCCGACGTTGGTGATCCCCAGGATGATGAGGATCGCGGGGATCACGCAGGCCTGTACGATCATTTTGATCTTCCCGAAGGCGACCGCGGAGAAGTCGCGGCCATCCGCCTCCATGATGGCCCGGATCGAGGTCACCAAAAGTTCGCGGCCGAGGATCAGGACAGCCATCCAGGGCATCACGCCTGAGACCTGCAGGATTGAACGCCCCTCGTCGGGAAGCTCCGCTCCGAACCGGGGGCCTGCGAGCATGATGAAGGAACCGACCACGAGCACCTTGTCGGCAAAGGGATCCATGATGCGGCCGAACCGGCTGACGACCTTCCAGCGGCGGGCGAGTGGGCCATCGATCGCGTCGGTGAGCGCCGCGAGGCCGAAGAGCGCGGCGGCGATCAGGTACGCCCACAGAGGGTGCTTCGGCGTGACCGGCTGGATCAGGTCGCCCGCGGGGTAGTTCCACACCGACAGCAGTGTGAAAAACGCGAACGCGATGATCAGGCGGAGGATGGTGAGCGCATTGGGCAACCACCGGCGGAAGCCCGCGGCCGGGGTGAAGAGGGCCTGTTGGGGGGACGGGTTCACATTTGGCAAGCGCAGCGACGCCGATCCCTACCGGCGGTTGAACAACAGGGATCGGGACGACTATCCTCTCGACTCACCCCTTGGCGGCGCTGCGCCGGCGTTGGGGAGTGGTCGACCTTTGAAGGACAGCCAACGTGGGAACGATTCTGAATCCCTTCTTGCTGTACGGACTGATCGCGCTCGGGGGCGTGGGCGTGTGCCTTTCGCTCCCCCGCAAGGGCCTCAGCCCCCAGGTGATCGGTGCGATCATCGCGGGGACGGCCGGCGGTCTGCTCGTGCTGCTTCTGACCCAGAAAGCGGCGGTCGCGGGGGCGATCCCGAACATCTATTTCTACATCTTCTCGGGGATTGCGCTCGGAGGTGCTCTCCGTGTGATCACCCACCAGCGACCGGTGTACGCCGCGCTGTACTTCATCCTCTCGATCATCGCCACCTCCGGGCTGTTCCTGATCCTGTCCGCCGAGTTCATGGCCTTTGCGCTGATCATCGTGTACGCCGGGGCGATCCTGATCACCTACCTGTTCGTGATCATGCTTGCGACGCAGGCACCGGACGAGGGCGAGATCGAGGTGCTGGCCGAGTACGACACCGCGGCCCGCGAACCGATCGCGGCGACGGTCGTCGGGTTCCTGCTCCTCGCGTTGCTGACCACGATGATGTTCCGCGGCGTCGGGGAGCTTCCAAAGCCGACGGGTGCCGACGACCAGCGATTGCTCGCGTCGATGCCCCTGAAGGTGCAGCGCACCCTCCGCAACCACGGTCTGCTGGGCGACCACGAGAACGTGACGTCGGTTTCGCTCGTCGAGAACGCCGAAGGTGAGATCACGGCCCTTCAACTCACGCTCAAGGGCGGCGGTGAGTCTGTTGTTCCCAAAGAGAAATGGCCCGAAGGGCTCGACGTGACCAACGTCGAAGCGCTCGGCTTCAACCTGCTGCGGGACCACCCGGGCGCGATCGAGATCGCGGGCGTCGTGCTTCTGATGGCGATGCTCGGAGCGGTGGTGCTCAGCCGCAAGCAGGTTCAGTACGACGAGGACGCGAAGATGCGCCAGGCACGCACGCTGGCGGAAGGGGGTTCGCGATGAACGCTCTGGTCACGCTGGCCCAGTCCGGCATCCCGGCGCCATTCGCCGGGGTGACGCTCGCCCACTACCTGTTCGTTTCCGCGGCGATGTTCGTGATCGGGCTCATCGGGTTCCTGACCCGCCGGAACCTGATCATCATGTTCCTCTGCACGGAGCTCATGTTCCAGGCCGCGGGCATCGCGCTGGTGGCCTTTGGACGCTACCACCTGGACCTCTCCGGGCAGACGTTCGTCGTCTTCGTGCTCACGGTCGCCGCCGCGGAGGCCGCGATGGCGCTGGCGCTGGTGGTGCTGCTCTTCCGCCGCAAGGAGTCGCTGAGCGCGGACGAGTGGCAGGAGATGAAGGGGTAGAAGGTAGAAGAAGGCCATGGGCCATAGGCCGTAGGCCATGTGGGCGAGGGACCGGCGGTTGAGGCTTGAGTGGAACGAACGATGCAACTAGTACAGACAGTCTTGACAACGGTGATGGCCCGGCACGATGAGGCGGCCGCCCAAGGGCCGGCGTGGGCGCTGCTCATCCCGATCCTCCCGCTGGCGGGCTTTGTGATCGCGGCGCTGTGCGCGGCGTTTGGTGTGAAGAGCAAGCTCCCCGCGTGGACGAGCGTGGGCACGATCGCCGCGGCGTTCGCGACGACCCTTGCTCTGTACCTCGGGCACTTTGCCGACGGTCACGGCGGGGCGATGGTGGTCACCGGCTTCGAGTGGATCCACGTGAAGTGGGGCTCTGAGATCGGGCAGCACCTGACCGCGAACTTCGCGCTGTACCTGGATTCGCTGACCGTGCTGTGGATGCTGTTCGTGACGGGGCTCGCGACGCTGATCGCCCTGTACGCCAGCGAGTACATGAGCCACGATGTGGGGCAGGGCTACTGCCGGTTCTTCGCCGCGTTCTGCCTGTTCGTGTTCAGCATGTCGAGCCTGGTGATGGCGGACAACCTGATCCTGCTGTACCTGGGCTGGGAAGGCGTGGGCCTGTGCTCGTACCTGCTGATCGGCTACTTCTACAAGAAGCCCAGCGCGGTGGCGGCGGCCAAGAAGGCCTTCATCGTCAACCGCATCGGCGATCTCTTCCTGGCTCTGGGCATCTTCCTCACCTTCGTGCACTTTGGAACGGTGGAGTACAAGGTGCTCTTCGAGCGGGTGCAGCCGTACCTCGAGTTCCTCAGGCACGGCGAGTTCGACAAAATCCCGGCTGTGGTGGGGATCATCCCGCTGCTGCTGATGGGCGGAGCCTTCGGTAAGTCGGCCCAGTTGCCCCTGTATGTCTGGCTGCCCGACGCGATGGAAGGCCCCACCCCGGTGTCCGCTCTGATCCACGCGGCGACGATGGTGACGGCCGGCGTCTTCCTGATTGCCCGTATGTACGCGGTGTTCCTGCTGAGCGACTTCGCCCTGCCGGCGGTCGCGTGGGTCGGCACCCTGACGGCCCTGCTTGCGGCGACGATCGGGATGGCCCAGTTCGACATCAAGCGGATCATGGCGTACTCGACGGTGTCGCAGCTGGGGTACATGTTCGCGGGGTTGGGCGTCCTTTCCAGCACCGGCGCGGTCTTCCATGTCGTGACGCACGCCTTCTTCAAGGCTCTGCTCTTCCTTTGCTGCGGCGCGGTGATGCACGGGTTCGGCGGTCAGTTGGACCTGCGGAAGCTCTCGGGCGTGATGAAGATGCCGGGCTGGCAGATCGTCGGCGTCGGAATGCTGGTGGGGTGCCTCAACCTCGCCGGGTTCCCGCTGATCACCGCGGGCTTCTGGAGCAAGGACATGATCATCGGCGAGGCGTTCACGACCCCCGGCATGGCGCCGGTAGGTTGGGTGCTCCTGCTCACCGCCGGTCTGACCGCGTACTACACGTTCCGCGTCTTCTTCCGCGTGTTCGTCGGGCCCAAGTCCTTCGAGATGGGCGAGGAGGCCCACGGCGGGCATGACGACCACGCGCACTCCGACTCCCACGGTCACGGCGATGCCCATGGTCACGCGGACGCTCACGGACACAGCAAGGACCACGGACACGGCCATGACCACGGGCACGCGGCCCACCCGCACGCTCCGGGTTGGGCGATCAATACCGTGCTCGCGACGCTGGCCGTGCTCTCGGTCGCCTCGGTGGGGCTCGCGTTTGTCGGGGGCGAGCACGGCGCGGTGCCCGCGCTTGTCCAGCAGTCTTCCGCGGCGTTTGAGAACCCCTACGCCCATCACGAGGGCGAGCACGCGGGACACGAGGACACCAAGGGCGGCGGGCATGATCACGGCCACGTGCTCTCGGCCGTTCCCGTCTCCCACTCGCATCTGGTCGGCGCTCACGGCGGCACCTTCTTGGGGATGGACCCGCACAAGGGTGCGATGATCGCATCGTCGGTGGTGGGGATCGCCGGGATCGCGGTCGCGTTCTACCTGCACTTCCTCGGTCGCACGACCGCGGCGACCTCCAAGGCCGATGCGCTCCTGCCGGTGGTGGGGCGTCTCGCGGTGTGGGCTCAGCACAAGTGGTATGTGGACGAGTTCTATGAAGCGGTGGTCCGCAAGCCGCTGTGGGTGCTGACGACCATCTTCCACCTCATCGACCAGTTCGTGATCGATGGGCTGGTCGACCTTGTCGGACGGGCTCCCAAGTTCCTGGGCCAGGCGCTCCGGCCGAGCCAGAGCGGCGAGCTCCACGGGTACGCGGTGGGAATGGCGGGCGGCATCGCGGTGCTGCTGTTGATCGTGATCGTCGTCGCGAACTGACCCGGAAGCGAGAAACCGAACGTGATCCTGACTTCTCTCATCCTCGTTCCGCTCGTCTTCGCCGTGCTGGTCGGCCTGATGCACGAGAAGCACGCGCGTCCGCTCGCCCTCACCGGCAACCTCATCACCCTCGCGATGACGCTGCTCATGCTCGTGCAGTTCCCGTGGGGGGTTGGTGGCGGAGCCTTTGAGTTCGAGTCCAACCTGGAGTGGATGCCCTCGCTTGGGCTCAGCTTCCGGCTCGGGGTCGACTCCTTGGCGGCCTCGCTCATCGCGCTGACGGCGCTGCTGGGCCCCATCTGTGTCGTGGCTTCCAAGACCGCCATCACCAACCGGATCAAGACCTATTTCTCATGGCTCCTGGTGCTCCAGGCCGCGATGTTCGGCGTGTTCGCCGCCCGCGACCTGGTGCTCTTCTACATCTGCTTCGAGTTCACGCTCGTGCCGATGTTCATCCTGATCAGCCTCTACGGCTCGACGAACCGCAAGGCGGCGTCGGTCAAGTTCTTCCTGTACACGTTCACCGGCTCGATGGTCGCGCTCGCCGGTCTTGTCTACGTCGCGTGGAAGTGCGCCATCGCCAACAACGGCCAGTGGACGTTCGATCTCGATGCGCTCCAGTACGCCGCGTCGCACATGACGCCGGGCCAGCAGTCCTGGGTGCTTCTGGCGTTGATGGCCGGGTTCGCTGTCAAGGTCCCGCTCTTCCCGCTGCACACCTGGCTGCCCCTGGCCCATACCGAAGCGCCCACGGCGGGTTCGGTGATCCTCGCGGGCGTGCTCCTCAAGCTGGGGACGTACGGCATCCTGCGTTTCGCCATTCCGTACTGCCCGATGGCGTTCATCGAGAACGCTCCCCTCATCGCGACGCTCTGCATCGTGGGCATCCTCTACGGCGGGCTGATCTGCTGGGTGCAGACGGACGTCAAGAAGCTGGTCGCGTACTCCTCGGTCGCCCACCTCGGATTCTGTGTGCTGGGGCTCGCGGCGCTCAACAAGATTGGCATCACCGGTTCGGTGCTGTACATGATCAACCACGGGCTCTCGACCGGCGCCCTCTTCCTCTGCATCGGCATGGTCTACGAGCGGCACCACACGAGGTCCATGAAGGAACTCGGCGGCCTCGCGGCCCACATGCCCGTGTGGTCGACGTTCATGGTCTTCTTCGTCATGGCCTCGGTCGGACTGCCAGGCCTCAACGGCTTCGTGAGCGAGTTCATGTGCCTGATGGGCACGTTCCAGTCGAGTTCCGCGTGGGGCTCCTCGGGGCTTTGGACCACCACCGGCGGCCTGACCGGCGGCGAGGTCCCCGGTGCCACGCCCGGCGAGCTCGGCCCCTGGTACGCCGCCATCGCCGGCATCGGGATGATCGTCGCCGCGATGTACCTGCTGTACATGACGGGCAAGATCGTCTGGGGCCCGCTCGTGCTCCCGCACCACGACTCGCACGCGGGCGGGCACGGTGACGCCCACGCCGCCCACGGCCCGCTTCCCAAGGACCTCTGCTTCCGCGAGATCGGGACCCTCGTCCCGCTCGCGGCACTGTGCCTCATCCTCGGCGTCTACCCCCAGCCCCTGATCGACGCGCTCGACGGACCGATCACCCGGGTGACCGAACGGGTGCAGAATGCCCGCGAACTCGTGACCACCGCGCACGCTCCCGCCGCCGGCGCGCCGGCCCTCGCTTCGGAGGACCAGAAGTGATCGAACGCCTCGCCTATCTCTACCCCGAGCTCGCCCTCTTCGTCTCGACGTGTCTCGTGATGGTGCTGGGGCTCTCGCCCGTGAAGGAGAGCCGCAAGCTCGTCCCCGGCGTGGCCTCGGCCGGCGTGCTCATCGCGACCCTGCTCGCCGCCTTCACCACCCCCGCCGGCAAGGCCGTGACCCCCGAGGGCGGTCAGACGCTGCTGCTGAACCTCGTCCCCTACGCCAAGGTCATGATCGGTGCTGTCGGCTTCATCCTGCTGCTGGTGCTCGGCGGCACGGTTGACCGTGGCGACGAAGCCCGCATCGCAGCAGGCAAGATGCGGTTCGATCCGCTCCGCTCCAATCGCGCGGAGTTCTACTCCTTCGCCCTCTTCTCGCTCACGGGTCTCATGCTCTGCGCGAGCGCCGACGACCTCATCTGGCTCTTCCTCGCCCTCGAACTCACCAGCCTCCCGACCTACATCATGGTCGCGATCTCGACCTCGGAAAACCGCGGCCGCGAGGCGGGCGTGAAGTACTTCTTCCTCGGCGCGTTGGGTGCCGCGATCTTCCTGTACGGCTTCACGCTCCTCTACGGCGCGACCGGCTCCACGAACTTCAACGAGATGCACGCGGCGTTCATGGAAGGCGGTATCACCAGCATCGGGCTCGCCGGGCTGCTCCTCTCCATCCTCGGCGTGGGCTTCAAGATCGCAGCCGTGCCGATGCACTTCTACACGGCCGACGTCTACCAGGGCGCCGCGTCGCAGGTCTCGGCCTTCCTCGCCTTCGTGCCCAAGACCGCCGGCTTCCTCTCGCTCATCCTGATCCTCGCGTGCGTCGGCTGGGGTTACGCGCCCGGCACCGAGCTCGGCACGCCCGATTTCTACGGACGCGGCGGCGATCTCCCGGAACTCGTGCGGCTCCTGCTGTGGGTTATGGCGGCGCTCACCATGACCGTCGGCAACGTCCTCGCTCTGCTCCAGACCTCGGTGAAGCGGCTGCTCGCCTACTCCTCCATCGCGCACTCCGGGTACATGCTCGTCGGGTTGATCGCGGGCCCGGGAGACGGATCCTTCAGCCAGAACGGTCTTTCGGCCGTGATCTTCTACCTGCTCTGCTACGGCGTGATGAACATCGGCACCTTCGCGGTGCTGTCAGCCCTCGAGCGCCCCTCGGGGACCGAGGGCGAGCCGCAGGGTGTCGACTCCATCGCCGACCTCCGCGGGCTGTGCACACGAAGCCCGCTCCTGGGCTGGACGATGTCCATCTGTGCGCTCAGCCTGCTCGGCCTCCCGCCCCTGCTCGGGTTCTTCGGCAAGGTGCCGCTCTTCACCAGCGCCATCTCGGCCGGAGAGATCCCGCTTGTCGTGGTGCTCGGCCTGAACTCCGCGATCGCCGCGTTCTACTACCTCAAGCTCGCCTTCGCCCCCTTCCTTGAGTCCCCCGATCCCGCGGCCGAGCCCTCGCAGATCACCAACATCCGCTCGCGGATCATCGGCGGCACGCTCTCCGCGGCTGGCGTCATCGTGCTCGCGCTGCTCGGCGAGGGAGTGATGGCTGGCAGCCGCAAGGCCGGCGAGTACACCCCAAGCCCCGCGGGCTCCCAGGCTGCTCAGGAGTCCGCTCCGCCCGCGCTCACGAGCGCCAGCCACTAACCCTCGTGGTTCGAGCGGGTCTCGGGCGTTGAGATTGCCGGGTGGACGCTCTTTGCCGACATCTCGGCGATCGGGCCGCTCGATCAGTCGTCAGATGTTCTTCGGCGTTCCGCCCGCGTTGTCCGGCTTGGGGCCGCCGCAGCGTGCCCCGCACCGGGCCGCGGCCGCGACCTTCCGGGCTTCCTGAACCGCTCGCGCCCGCTCCTCGCGACGACGAGCGCCCGTCGACTGCAACCACAGCCCCGCACCGGCCACCGCCAGCCAGGTTGCCATGAGTGCGGCGGGGCTGAACGAACCCACATCACGCTGGGTCCACCCGAACGAGTTCGCGAGTGAAAGCCCAGAAGAGATCGCCACCGCCGCGCCCGCGAACGAGGTCACCGCGGCTGTCGCCGATCGAGGACCGAAGAGCCCCAGCATCACGCCCATCATCACCCCGAGCGCCGAGGTGGCACCGATGAGTGCGCGGCTTTGCTCCGAGAGGCCCTCCCAGAGTTCCTGCGCCCTCGCTTGCACGTGATCCACGGTGCGACGGGCGGGTTCCGGGTTGACCGAGGCGAGCGTTTGACCCGCGGCCTTTGCATCGCGGGTTTCGAGCAGCGTGCGGAAGGCCTCGTCGGCCGCCGCGCGATAGGCGAGGGCCTCGTCGGTGTCGAGAGGAGCGGATGAGATGACGCTGGCCGCCTCCGACCTCGCCGGCAGGGCCGCGCCGGAAACTCCGAGGTAGGCGAGGCTGCCCAGGAGTGCGACCCCGCCGAGCGTCAGGCCCCCAGCCGCGGCGGTGAGCAAGCGGAACGTGGCGAGCGCGAGCATCACGCCCCCTGCGCCGCCCGCGAGGACGCCCAGCAGTTCGGGCGGCCCGTGCATGCCGCGTTGGGCGAGCTCCGGGGCGAGCACCTTCACGCCGATGGCGGCGCCGAGCAAGAGCCCGCCGAGCACGGTCAGCGGTTTGATCATCCGGCCGCCCGCGAGCAGCAGAACGAGTCCCCCGGTGAAGACGGCGAGAACAGGGCCGACGGGGCCGATGTGCTGGGCCGTCTCGGCGAGTGGTGCGCCGAAATCGGGCGGGCAAGCGAACGTGGTCATGGGTGTGCCTCCGCGAACGAACTCCCCCCGATCCTCTTTTCGTTGTTCGGGAAGTGGCCCCGGCGCTTTCGAGAAGGCTCGCGAACGCCGATAATCTGCGGCTATGGCGAAGAAAAGACAGACGAAATCTCCAGCGGCCCACCCAAAGACCAAACAACCCCCGCCTTCATCGCCCCCCGCGACGAGCGCGGCGTTGTACGAGCTGCGCACGAAGATCAACGCGCTCGATGAATCGCTCGTGCGTCTGCTGAACGACCGGGCGGAGCTGGTGGTGGAGGTCGGCAAGCAGAAGCGCGCCGCTGGGCTGCCCGTCTACCCGCCCCACCGCGAGGCGGAGGTCCTCGAGCGGGCCATCAGACAGTCGAAGGGGCCATTGCCGGAGCGGACGCTGGAGGCGATCTACCGCGAGCTGATGTCCGGCAGCTTCACGCTGCAGCAGCCCATGAAGATCGGGTTCCTCGGGCCGCCCGGGTCGCACTCGCACGCCGCAGCGGTGAAGCAGTTCGGGTCATCCGTGCAGTTCGAGGATCTGCGCGACATCCCGGGCGTGTTCACGGAAGTGCAGCGTGGGCACGTGAACTACGGGTTGGTGCCAATCGAGAACTCGACTGGCGGCGGGATCGCGGAGACGCTGGACGCGTTCCGGGACGGCCACGCGCACCGCGGGCGGGGCGAGGTGAGCGTGTGCGCCGAGGTGCAGTTGGCGGTGCACCACGCGCTGCTCGGCAACACCGAGCCCGGCCTGATCCGCAAGATCTACTCGAAACCGGAAGTGTTCTCGCAGTGCAGGGTGTGGCTGGCGCGGCAGTTCCCCGAGGCGGAGCTCGTGGGCAGCGCCAGCAGCAGCCGGGCCGCGGAGATGGTGGGGGAGGAGAGCCAGAAGGCGATGCGCGGCGGGCGGGCGCCCGACGTCGCGGCGATCGGGTCGGAACTGGCGGGCCAGATCTACGGGCTGAATGTCCTGTGCGCGAACATCGAGGACAACCCGGACAACATCACGCGGTTCTTCGTGATCTCCCGGCAACTGGCGATGCGGAGCGGGGACGACAAGACGAGCATCATGTTCACGACGGCCGACAAGCCCGGTGCGCTGGTGCACGTCCTCCAGGCGTTCGAGCGGCACTCGATCAACCTGACGCATATCGAGAAGCGTCCCAGCGGCAAGCGGAACTGGACGTACACGTTCTTCGTGGACGCGCAGGGGCACCGTGACGACGAGGGGATGACGCGGGCGCTCGTCGATGCGAAATCGCACTGCCGGGAGCTCGCGGTTCTGGGGAGCTACCCCAGAGCGAAGCGGATCCTCTGACGTCAGGACAGGTGGATTCTGAGATCGGGGTGCGGAATGATGGGGGTGCCATGAATCGGCCCGCAACTCCGGGTGTTTTCGAGCCGTAACGAGACGGGTCGAGCGGGCGGGCGGAGCCTGCGCCGCCCGAGAACCGGGAGCACCGGCAAGGAGCGGGCCGTTCCAAGTGGAAACACTTGCGTCCTCAGAAAGAGGCCGGTTGAGGAACGGGCTGAAGGTCGGTAGGCTTGGGGTCGGCGATCCGGGACGAACCGGCCTCGTGCGGGACCGCGCGAGGACGGAGACGTGGACGGATCGTGGCGGGCGGCGGGCTCGCGGCGGTGACAGTTCGCCGTGGACGGTCGTCAGCGGAGTGCTGGCAGGGGGCTTCGTCGTCTGGTTGGACGGCGGGGTGTGATTGGGAATGTTCCGCGTTGCCTGTGAGCGCGGAGGAGTTGTGTGAGTCGAGTAGGAGCTGCCATGGTTCGTCACGAGAAGAAGAGCCGCGGGATGAAGTCGTTTGGCCAGTACCTGAGCGGAGCCGCTCGGTCGATCACGTCGCGGCTGGCGCGCGCGGCGGGCGTGGCGGAAGCGGGCAAGGCCCCGGGTGTCGAACAACTCGAGGCTCGCCGACTCATGTTCTCGATGACGGTGACGGCGGCGGATGTCATCGACCCGGCTACAGGGCTGGGAACGGTGGACGCGTACTTTGGCTACGCGATTCCGTACATCGCGACGGACTCTGAAGTGGGGCAGACACCGCGCGTTCAAGAGGACGAGAACTTCAACGAACAGGCCGTCAACCAGCCGCTCGTCGCGGGCGCGCCCAGGGTTCTTCCGGGCTCAAAGCTCCGCGTCGAAAGCAACATTGTCCCCTACAACGATTTGATTGTGCTGGGCAACGCTCCGGAGTTCACGGATCGTTGGGTGAGAGCCAATCCGGGTGTGGGTGAGTTCGTGCGATTCTCGGCCGCTTCGATCGAAGGCGTTCAGAACTCGGCACCGGCTTCGATGTTCAGTTTCAGTGTGGCGATCCCCCGCGACCCGACTCGGCCTGATGACGGTACGGGACTTGTCCCGACTCAGTTCGCCGTGGACGTGGTCTACTCCAACGGGGAAACCGATTCATTCTCAGGGGCCGAGTTTGCTCAGCTCACTCAGTCTCCGGACGCAGCCGGCTTCGGGACCCTGGAAATCCAGGATGCACGCGGCCTTTTGAGCGTCACTCTTCGGCGTACGAGCCCGGGAGTGGGAGACGTTCCGAGTTTCAAGCTCGACAACGTGAATTTCTCGCTCTTTGCCGGTGCGAATGCGGGGCTGATTAACGCCCGGCTCTTCGGCGCGCACGTGTCACTTACCGGGCCGGTCGGCGCCAGCGCGCGGGTGACAGATCTCTTGGGCAGGGACATGGTGCGGACGCTGGTCGTCACCCCTCCGCCCGGCGGGATCGTTCCCTGGATCGATTCGAATGACGACGGAGTCCCGGAGTTCAACGACGGAATCGGCGCGATCACCATCACCGGCAACGACTCTCGAACGGCCTTTTCGATCTACGGCGGCCGGGTCTTTTCGTCGGACGTGCTGACTGCGACGTTTAACGACCTCACGGGGACCCCGTACGCGGACGCCTACTTCGGCGATTTCTATCACTTCCAAAACCTCACGGACTTCGGAGGGCTTCACGATGACTTCGAGGATCCGGAGGCCGGCTTTGGCTACTCCTGGCGCGAAGAAGGCGGCAACATCAAGGTTGGTGGCCTTCCGCCCGTAGGTGGCTCGGTGATCATCGGCTCCCCGTTCATCCGGGGTTTGCAGGGTACGAATCCGGCTGACTACAACGCTTATTCCCCATTCCCCCCAGTGATCACGACCGGGTTCAACAGGTCTGACCAGGGGATCTTCGTTGAGACCGGGAACATGGCGAGCATCACGGCGAACGCCATCCTTCACGGCACCAGCCGTGTTGCCGGGTTCATCGACCAGTTCAACGCGTCCTACATGGTGGGGTCGCTGATTGTCGGGGGCGATTTGGGTTCCGCGGTGTTCGGCACCGACGCGGGCGTGTGGACAGACCGCGGCGAGGACGTCAACAACGTTGCGATCAAGACCGACAGCCAGTTGGTCGTCGGTCGCACCCTGGGCAGTGTGCTTGTCGCCGGCCGGAACCTGATGGACGTGACGGTGGTGGGCGACTTGGATTCGCCGCAGGACCGGCCGGCACGCGATTCCTACCACTATTACGAGCGAGAAGTCGCACAACCCGGCGTCGATCTGAATGTGCAGTATCTCAACGCATCCAACGGCACGGGCTTTGTTTCCCGTTCGGCTACCGATCTGGTGAGCCCGCGGACCGCCGTCGCCTTCGCTGGCACCGACTATCGCAACGACGATATCGCGGGTGCCGAGTTCGTCTCGGTGTCGACGGCGGGCGTGCGGATCAACGGCGACCTCGCGACCGACCCCACCACCACGAACGACGACCCCGTGGACGTTTACGCGTTCAGCGTCAAGGCCGGCCAGTTGGTCGCGATTCAAGCCACATCCGTCGGCGGCGATCTGAACGCGGCACCCTACATGCGGGTGCTGGACTACCTCGGCCGTCCCCTTGCGGTCACAACCGAGCCGTTCTACCGCGGGCGGTTCCAGGTGAGCGACCTGCGGTACACGCCAACGGCCGACGGGGTGCTGTATCTGGCGGTGACCTCGGACGGCGCGACGTCAGACTACTCCATCACCATCAACGCGATGGCACCGACCGCGCTCGGCGAGGTTCGCAGCGGCGGAGGATCGGGATTTGTAGTTGAGAGAGGCCCGGCGTTCGCTGTTCAGAACCCCCCGCAGTTGGCCGGCTCGATCACGGTTCTTTCCGGCGATGTCGGGTCGATCCGCGTGGGAGTGTCGGGCTCGGCTGCCGGGGGCGGAGAGTTTGACGTCCTCGGCATTGTGAACGCCGTGGGCGACGCCGATCAGGTGACCACCCTCGCCAGCGGGAGCTTCTCGGTCGCGGGGAATCTCTTCCAGTTCGCTGCCGGCGGCGACGTCGGCGCCGGAGGCGGCGAGGCCTTCCCGATCACGCTCACCGTGAGCGGTAACCTCAACCAGTTCCTCACGGGCGTCTCCGCCGGAAGCGGTCGGAGCGCCAACGAGGGCGACCTGAACTTCACGCAGGTTCGCGTGGGCGGAACGATCGGAGACGTGAAGGTCTCGGGCGGCATCGGCATGGATCAGGACGCGGACGATCCGCGTGCCCGGATCTCTGTCGTTCCGAACCACGTGCAGTTCATCACCGGGACCGCGGGCGGCATCGGTGATATCGGGATGTTCCGCCTCGGCAGCCACATGGTGGGCGGCTCTCTCGCGATGCGCACGAGCCCGGGTTCGGTGGTGGGCGCGTTCCTCGTCAGCCAGGATAAGTACTACGCCGATCGTCCCGAGGACGGCCGGTCGGGCATCTACCGCGGCGACGCGACCTCGATCTCGACCGGATTCGGCTCTGACATCCGCTTCGCAGACGCTCCGCGGTTCGACGCCAGCGACGAGATCCGCGACGTGTTCTTCCCTCTGCGCTCCGGCGAAGCGCTCGAGTTCACCGACGACGGCGGGTCCAAGATCAGCATCACGCTGACCGGCGTGGATCCGAACGCGACCGGCAACGTCGTGCGGGTGCTCCCGATCGACGGATCGCAGGGCGTGACCATCTCGGGAATCGACGTGAACCTCGCCGGCCCCACGGGTGCTGGCTCGGGCGGCACGCTCACCATCTCCTCGTCGAACCTGCAGGGCACGGGCTCCATCGGCATCGGCCGCATCACCATCGCGGGCGGCGACGCAACCTCCGGGCTCGTGATCCAGGGCACGGTCGAGGTCGACGTCTACCAGATCGTGCAGACCGGCGGCGACGGGTTCGGGGACATCTCGAACAACACTCCCGACGGCGACATCGTGGCCGCGGACTTGTCCTCTGTCCGCAACCTCACGGTCCGCGGGAACCTCGGTCGCGCGGTGACGGGAACGAGCGGCCCGAACGTGACCGGCCCCTACTTGGGCTTCGGCCAGGGGATCGGCGACGAGAGCGAAGCACGCCTCCCGGTCCCCGTCGGCAGCTTCGACGAGGATTTCAACGGCGCGGTGGTCCGGCCCGTCGCCGACGACGACTTCCGCTCGGGGAACCACTACCTCGAGGACATCGGCGGCCCCTACGACGGCGCGCTCAACGGCATCATCCTGCGGACCGGCAACGCCCTGAGCATCACCGCCGACGGGTCCATCGGCGACGTGATCGTGCTGGGGAACGTCATCAACAGCGTGACCGCCAACAACGATCTCATCACCGCGCTGGGCGAGTTTGACGGCATCGTCGGCACCCTGTACGCCCGAGAGATCGGGACCGTGAATCTGGGCGACGGCCTCGCCGCGGCGGATGGTGCGCTGGCCAAGGCAGGCATCTTCGCGGCCGATGACATCGGCCGCATCGAGACCTCGGTCACGAGCGGTGTCATCGTGCGTGGCGTGATCAGCGCCTCGAACCTCGTCCCGATCCAAAACGAGCAGGGCGACCCGAACCCGGACCCGAACCAGCCCCCCCAGCTGGCGCTCGACGGCATCGACACGATCTCGCTGTCCGGTGCCGACATCAACGGCGCGTTCATCGGCGTGGGCAACCTCGACCGGTTCTACGACGGCTTCATCGCGATCGACGATCAGGTCGCGGTCGGCACGATCAACACGATCACCCTGTCGAACTCGACCTTCCTGCGTTCGCGGATCGACGGCGATCGCCTCGGTTCGCTGACCATGACCGGCACAGACTTCGACGCCAGCACGATCGTGATGCGCCGGTCGGTGAACAGCATCTCGGCCCGCTCGTTCAAGAACTCAACCCTCGAGGGCGACGACTTTGAGCGGCGCGAGAGCCGCATCGCCTCGGGCGGCGACGTGCGGAATCTCATCGCGCAGAACGACATCGAGGACCTGGTCTTCGATATCGTCGGCAGCGTCCTTGGCAGCCTGACCGCCGTGAACATCACGCGGTCCAAGATCGACGTCGACAACGAGATCCGCGGGATGAACGTCTCGCGCGACTTCCGCGGCTCGGCGCTCACCGCCGGCGAGATGTCCACGTTCGGCGTGGGCAGGAACATCTCGAACTCCACGATCACGCTCTCGGGCGTCGTCCAGAGCATCACCGCGGCGGACCGGATCGTGAACACCAAGATCACGGTGACCGGCCCCGACGCGGCGCTCCAGGCCGTCGCGGCCCCGAATCTGATCGACGGATCGGTAGAGGTCTCGGGACCGATTGGCACCATCACCGTGGCGGCCGGCGATCTGGACGTCTCGATCCTCACCACGACAGCGCGTGGCAACGTGACCGGTCTTTCCGCCGCGCGAGACCTCGTCGTGGACGCGAACGTCTCCGGTGCCATCGGCACGCTGACCGCGGGTCGGCACATCGGGCGCATCACCGATCCGACCGTCATCCTCTCGCGCGGCGACGTGGTCACGGTCTCCGTGCCCAACGGTCAGCTCTACTCGGACATCCGCTCGGGCGGTTCCTTCACGGGAACGGTGACCATCGGCGGAGCGACGAACAAGCCGGGCGACGTGCAGGTCGGCAGGGGTTCGATCATCGCGTTCGGACGCGTGGCGGCCGTGACCATCAACGGCGATTTCGGCGGAGATGTGATCTCCTACACCGGCGGCATCACCAGTGTGGCGGTGCTGAACGGGTCGCTGCTGAAGGGCAGCGAGATCTCGGCCTTCAACGGCTCCCTCGCCTCCCTCACGATCACCAACGGCAACCTCTACGGGAACGTGCACGCCGACATCGACATCACCCTCCTGACGGTGACCGCGGACGCGAACGGTGTCTTCGGCGACGTGGGCATCAACCAGGCGCTCTCGCAGAACACAGCCTTCGATGCGCGGCGCAACCAGCTCCCCGCGGGCGTGATCCCGGACGCGACGATCAGCGGTCCCCGCATCACCGCGGGGAACAATGTCGTCTCCTTCACCGTCACCAACGGTTCGCTCTTTGAGACGTACCTCTGGGCGGGTCGCTCGATCCTCTCGCTGAGCGTGAACGGCTCGATCGCAAAGGACGGGTTCACGACCGGGGCACCTTCGGTGATCGCCGCGGGCGACTCGATCGATCTCGTGACCGTGACCGGAACGGCCTCGGACGCGCGGTTCATCGCGGGTGTCACCTCCTTCGGCGCCAACGGCATCGCCGGTGGCACGAGGGCCTCGCGCGACTCGATGAAGTCCGGCGACATCCGCTCGGTCACCATCACCG
>JBMOHX010000010.1:0-26588 GCA_049317625.1 Phycisphaerales bacterium | reverse complement strand
CCGACCCGGCCGACGTGCTCGGGGTACTCCGCGGCCCACGACGACTGCGGGATGTAGAGGTCCCACACCATGGTCCACTGACCGATGGTGTCGCCGGGGAAGGCGGGCTTGGTGAAGGGCGCGACGATGAGGCCGAGGCCGCGGCGGAAGTCGGGGTTGGAGTTC
This sequence comes from Phycisphaerales bacterium, assembly GCA_049317625.1. Lineage (GTDB taxonomy): Bacteria > Planctomycetota > Phycisphaerae > Phycisphaerales > UBA1924 > JBEIUO01. Next base: position 26,423 of record JBMOHX010000010.1, on the reverse strand, counting down.
GAGAGGTTGCGAGCGGGGCTGGTGCGGTAGACGGTGTCCTCCACTCCGCCCGGACCCGGTATCCCGAAGCTGGTGGTGGTGCCGAAGGCGGATTGCGCGGCGGTGATGCCGGTGGGCGTTGTCGGGCTGGGGTTGTTCTCGTTGCCGACGCCGCCGAGCACGGTGCCGAACGCGGGATCATCGAGGTAGCGCATCCGGCCGGGGTGTCCGGAGACGGGCGCGAAGCCGCCGGTGAAGTGCCATTCGGTTGCCTGTGGTGCCGAGGGGGTCCAGGCGCTGACGTTGGTTGTGCCGGCGTTGATGCGGAGGGACCCCGCGAGGGAGCCGAGGGGGATTGTGATGTCGTTGATCTCGAAGAAGGCGGTGCCCGCGGCGTTCAGCCTGACCACGAGGGTGACACCGACGTTGAGGCCGGCGAACTGGCCGTCGAATCGTTGGGAGTAGACGTTCGTGGGGATCGTGCCCTCGGGGTTGCGGACCCAGCCGCGGGTGAGCTTGGAGGAACCGGGTCTCAAGATGTCGAGCATCTGCGCGATGGTGCTGCCGGTCGGGATGATGGTGCCGATGAGGCCCGAGGAGGTCACGGTGCCTTGGATGTCGTAGGAGTATCCCGAGGCGGGAGCGAGGGCCTGAGCGGGGCCGGAGGGGAAGGGGTTTGCGCTGCTATTGCGGCTCTGGTTCGGGAAGCATGGTCCGAAAATCTGACAGCGGAGCTCCATGCCCGTCGTGTTGATGGTGGCGGAGGTTTGGGCGTTGGCGGAGCAGCCGACTGCGGCTCCTGCGATCGCGGCGACAACTCGTGCGGTGGTGATCTTCATGAGTCTCTCCTGGGAGGGCGGCAGCGTACCACGGCCTTACGGGGTTGTGAAGCACTCTCGCGGGGTCTTGACGAACACCGTACACTTTGGGCACCATGAAACCCGCAACGTTCGCCGCGTTTGTGCTCGCTCTGATGCTGCTGCCGGCCCGCGCGGAGGCGATCATCGGGGGTTCGGTCGTCCCTCAGGAGGAGTCTCGGTACGACGCTGTCGCCGCGTTCACGCTGGAGCAGTGGCGGGATCTGAACGTGCCCACGGGGAACGCGGTGCTGATCGCGCCCGACCGCGTGGTGATGCCGCGGCACCTCATCAACTCTACGTTCACGCAGGCGGGCTCCGCCGACGGTACTCCGGGTGCGTATGTGGTGCGGTTCCGGGTCAACCCGGATGGCTCGCGGGGGAGCATCAACAGCCCGGCTTCGTTCTATCACGTGAGGATCGCCCGGTGGATCACGCCGACGGGGCGGTCGGCTGCGGACGACATCGTGATCGGGGTGCTGGAGACTCCGGTGACGCACATCACGCCGATGCCGATCGAGTGGCGGCCCACGATGACCCGCGGCAAGCTCTCGGCGAATCTGCTCTCCTGGGGACCAGATGAGCAGAACATCAAGGGTCAGCTCCGCGTCGGCGGGGTCTCGGTCAACAACATGGGCGCGGGTCAACTCTCCTGGCAACTCGGCGCGTACGGCGTGCTGAACGACTCGGGTGCCGCGGCGGTTGCTGTGGACAGGCAGGGCCGCGCGAGGCTGCTGGGATTCCTGACCACGCCGCGCGCGGGGACGGCGTTCAGGAAGTGGCGAACCACGAATCTCTTCCGCTAACGGGGCGGGCCGAGCGCTTCGAGGTTTTTCTTTGCCGCGGCGAAGTCGGGTTTGAGCTTGAGTGCTTCGTTGAAGCACTCGCGGGCCTTGGCGGAGTCACCGGATTTCGCCATAAGGGCGCCGAGCATGTTCCAGATGGCGGGTTGCTGTGCGCTGAGGCGGAGAGAATCGCCGTAGGCGCGGGCGGCGGCGGCGTTGTCGGCGAGTTGTTCGCAGGCGAACGCGTACTTGTTGAGTTCGTTGACGCGTGGTTCGGCGCGGAGGATCATCGCGTAGTTCTCGCGGGCGGACTTGAAGTCTCCGGCTTGGAACGCCGCGTCGGCGAGCGTCAGTCGCAGCGCCGCATCCGCGGGGGCCAGCGCGACCGCGAGGCGGAGGGGCGCGAGGGCGCCCGCGAAGTTCCCGTTCTTCATCATGAGGCGTGCGGCTTCGGTCGCGGCGGCGAGGCGTGTGGGTTCGTCGAGCCCGGCGAGCAACCCGTAGGCGTCGGTTTCTCTGCCGGAGGCCCAGTAGAGAGGCGCGAGGACGGCGCGGGGGCGCGCCCGGCTGGGGTAGTCCTTGTTGGCTCGTTCGAGATAGGGAAGTGCTTGCTCGGTCGCGTTGAGCGCGAGGAAAACCTCGGCTGTGCCTTCGGCGAAGTAGGGACGCGAAACCGCGCCGATCGCGCGTGCGAGGCCGCCGGGGGGCGCATCGCTGGGTTCGGGCGCGCGGGGCGTCCAAGGTTTGGTGAGGTCGATGCGGCAGGCGGCGATGAGGCTCTGGTGGTCGGGGATGTCGCGCACGAAGACCACGTTGCGGTGGTCGAGATGGACGAGGACCCAGTCCCTGCGCTGCGCGAGCGCACCCACGAGGGCTTCGTTGTCGTGCACGGGGACGATCGCGGTGTTGAAGCCCCACTTCGCTTCGAGCTGCGGCCAGGTGGCTGGGTCGACTGCCGCGAGCGCGGCGAGGTGTTCGGGGCCGTACACCTCGAGTCGGCCGTCGGCGAAGACCTTGTACGGGCGCCCGTCGGGTCCGGCGCTGGCCCAGGAGATGTAGCCGCCGTCGCGGATGGTATTGAAGATCGGGCCCAGGGGCTTGCGCTCGTTGAGGAACTCCACGGCGGTGCGCGGCGTGTTCCACCAGACGACACCGAGGCCGGTCTCGCGGGGCGCGCCGTATGCCACTGACATGCGATCGGTGCCCACGTACCACGCCATCGCGGCGAGAGAGAGGGCGATGAGCCAGTGGGCCGGCGCGGCCATCGGCGCGAGCCGCTCTCGCAGCGCAGCCCATCCGCCGTGCTCGGCGGCGTCTTGGAGGTTGCGCAAGGAGACCCATGTGCCGATGACAGCGAAGATCGCGACGTTGCGCTGCGCCTTGGTGGCCAGGTAGGCGGTGCCCAGGAGCAGGAGCACGCGCGAGAGGTTCTGGCGGCCGCGGGTGCCGAGGAACGAGAGAGTCGCGAGGACGAGCACACCGACGCCCGCGAAGAGATCGGGGGTCCAGCGGTTGAGGGGCATGGAGAGCGGGCTGGCCATCTCGCCGATGGCTCGCGAGACGATGTGGCCTTCCTGGATCTGCGTGAAGAGCAGGATGGGGAAGGTGGCGCCGCGAATGAAGTATGGGTTCGCGAGGCAGGCGATCGTGACGCCGGCGGCGCACGCGATGAGCTTCCAGTCCATGCCACCGCCGCGGCGTTTGAGCAGGAGCCGCTCGGCGTGCTCACCGACGACGAATGTCCAGGCGAGGACGGGGCCCATCGCGAAAAGGGTGTGGGCGTTTGACCAGAAAACCTGGAGCGCGACGAGCCCCACCAGCGCCGCTCGCTTGCGGTGTTCGGAATCGAGCAGGACGAGGAAGACTGCGCAGAGGCAGTACGTGAAGAGCTCGGGCCGGACAACCCAGCGCGAGAGCCCCGCGGCGATTCCCACTCCGAGGGCGGCGACCATCGCGGGGTCTGGCAGGCGCGGCCTGACACGCCACGCCATGAGGCCCCACGTGATGCCGAGCAAGACGACCTGCATGGCGATGAGCGCGGCGGGTCCGCCAAGCCGCCAGAGGGCGTGCATGAGCACGCAGAAGATCCAACGGACCTCGATCCACTCGTGGTCGGCAGCGGAGTAGGAAAGCACGTCGTTGAGGGGGAAGGTGCGGTGCTCGAGGAAGAAGCGGCCCGCGGCCATCTGCCACCAAGTGTCGACGCCCCAGACCTTCTGGACGCTCGCGACGAGAAAGAAAGCAGCGAGCGCGAGCAGCGCCGCCGCGCCCGCTGCGCGCGGACCCATCGATCTGTGTGCGCCGTTCGTGCCCATGATCGCAGTGTACGGGAGCTATCGGGGCCCGTGCGGTGCGCCCCAGCCGCCCATCTTCGGGGCCGAGCGGCGCGAGATGAGCGCGAGCGCCGCGCCACCGATCAAGATCATCCCGGCGCTGAGCCATTGCCCGCGGCTCAACCCGGCGATGCGTTGGAGCGCCAGGTCGGCGTCGGGGAGCCGCCAGAACTCGGTGATGATCCGGCCCGCGCCGTAGATGATGAGGAAGGACGCCGCGATGACGCCGGGTGAGCGGGGCCGGCGCCAGATGAACCAGAGCGCGGCACCGAGCACGACGGATTCGGCGAAGGCTTGGTAGAGCTGCGAGGGGTGGCGGGAGGAGACGAGCGGGGAGAGCCGCTCGATGATCTCGGCCTTCCTCGCGGCGGGGCCGTGATGCAGGAGGTCGAGCACGCGCTGGTACGCGGCTTCGAATCGCTGGCCGGGGGCCATATCGGCGCAGAGGTCCAGCAGTGCGGAGGCCTGCGCGTTGTCCAGCTTGGGGGCGTGTCCTTCGAGGACTTCCTGAGGATACTGGACGCTCCACCAGGGGCCCTTCTGCCCGGGTGGCGCGACGACCCGGCCGAGCAACTCGCCGTTCACGAAGTTCGCGAGGCGACCGAGCCCGAGGCCGGGGGTGCAGACGAGGGCGCAGACGTCGAAGAGGTGCAGCATCTGGGGGCGTTCGCCGCGTTCGTCGCGACGCAGCGCGAGGGCGACGCAGGCGAGAGCCACGCCGATCATGCCGCCGTGGCTGGCCATGCCGCCGCGGTTGAGCATGAGGACGCCCCAGAACGGGAAGCTCTTGGAGAACGTGATGAGCAGTTCGGGGGAGTAGAAGAGGACGTAGCCGAAGCGGCCGCCGAGGATGACTCCCATCACGAGCCAGGTGAGGGCGTCCATCAGGTAGGCGGGGCTGAGCGGGGTGAGCTTGCGGCGTGAGAGGGCCTGCATCCAGAAATACGCGAGGATGAAGCCGGTGATGTAGGCGACGCCGTACCAGCGCACGGCGAGCTCGCCGCTGATGCGGAAGATGATGGGATCGAGCGTGTGGAACCATCCGAGCATCGCGGAAGACCTCCCTGGTCAGCGCACGCCGAAGAACCGAGCGGTGTTGTCGTTGAGCACCTGGTGAAACTCTTCGAACCGCGCCCCGTGCACCTCTGCAAGCTTCCGCGCGGTCAGCGAAACCATCCAAGGCTGGCAGGGGCGTTCGGTGCGGTGCGGGTCGGGCGAGAGGAAGGGCGCATCGGTCTCGACCATCACGCGATCGAGGGGCGCGAGCGCGGCGGCCTCTCGAACCTCCTTTGCTCCCTTGTACGTCAGCACGCCCGTGAAGGAAACGTACGAGCCAAGGTCGAGCAGCAGGCGCATGTCGGCGGCGCTGCCGGTGAAGCAGTGGAAGACCATGCGGGTCGGGTCGAGGCGGCTGCGGCGGAGGATCGGCACGAGCTCGGCGAAGGCCTCGCGGCAGTGCAGGACGATGGGCTTGACCACACCGGCCGCGGCTTGCCGCTCGATGAAATCCAGTTGCTCGGCGAGCACTTCGAGTTGCAGTTGCTTCGGTGGTTCGGCGTGGTGGTTGTCGAGTCCGAGCTCGCCCCACGCGACGCATTTGGGGTCGGCGGCGCAGCGGGCGACGACGTCCCAGTCGTGCGGGCCCTCGTGGGAGTGGCATGGATGGACGCCGGCGCTGCACCAGACTCTGTCGTGGGCTTTGGCGATGGCCAGCGCGCGGACGCAGTCGCGGGTGGTGGTCGCGATGGTGATGCAGCCGGTCACCCCGTGCTCGGCGGCCCGCCCGAGCACGGCCGGGACGCCGCCGGGGAGACACTCTGCGGGGTCGCTGAACTCTGGGAAGGTGAGGTGACAGTGGGTATCGATCACGGCGTGAGGATATCCCCCGATGGCCCGGGCTGTGCTGATAGAATCCGCGGTTCGCACACGGAGATCCGCATGCACCGACCTTCCCCGTTCAGCGCGTCACGACGCGCGTTCATGATTGCTGCCACCGCCTGTGTTCTGCTCGGCGCGGCGTTGCCCGCGGCGGCGCAGGAACGGATCGAGCGTTGGTACCGCGTGGAGCTGATGGGACAGAAGGCCGGGTGGATGCGGGAGCTGACGGAGACCGCGGACGGCAGGATCACGACGACCTCGGAGTCAAAGATCTCGCTCGCGCGGGACGCGATCCCGATCGTGATCGAGATGGACTCGGCCTTCGTCGAGACGGTCGATGGGAAGCCGATCAGCATGCGGTCGCGTCAGTTGATGGCCGCGCAGGAAGTCGTGAAGGAGTACACCTTCGGTGAGGCCGGCGTGAAGGAAATCACGATGCAGGGCGGTCGGCGCACCGAGACCGACGCCGAGCGTCCAGCGGGGGAATGGCTGACGCCCGCCGCGGCTCGCGTGTATTTCAACCAGCGACTGAAGGCCGGCGCTCAGGAGATCACGGTGCGAACGGTGACCGCAGAGAACGGGCTGGGGCCGGTCACGAGCAAGTACACCGGCCTTGCACCCGCGAAGGTCACTGTCCGCGGGCATGAGATCGACGCCCACCGGTGCGACGTCGAGTTGAGCATGACGCCTGGGATGAAGTCCGTCGAGTACGTCGATGGCGCGGGCACGATGGTCAAGACGGAGACGAGCCTCGGCGGGATCAAGATGGTGCTGACGCTCTCGACGCAGGAAGACGCGGCGGGCGAGGTAAAGGCGCCGGAGATCATGATCAACACGTTCGTGAAGCCGGACCGTGTGATCTCAAAGGCGCGGACGACGGCGAGCGCGGTGTACGTGGTGTCGGACCCGGATGCGCTGCCGGACCTGCCGACGACGGGGGCTCAGGGGGTGGAGCGGATCGACGGCAAGTCGGCGCGGGTGCGTGTGGCGAGCGGGGTGTGGGCGGCGGCTCCGGAGGCAGACCTGACCGACGCGGCGTACCTCAAGGCGAGCAGCATGGTCGACTCGAGCGACGAGAAGATCAAGGGCATGGCGGAGAAGGCGCTGGCCGCGGCGGGCGACAAGACCCCGGCGGAGCGGGCCGAGATCCTGCGTCGGTTTGCGCACGCGTTCATCCGCAGCAAGAACCTGGGCAGCGGGTTCGCGTCGGCGAGCGAGGTTGCGCGGACCAAGTCCGGTGACTGCAGCGAGCACGGCGTGTTCACGGCCGCGCTGCTGCGGGCGGCGGGCATCCCCTCGCGGGTCGCGGCGGGATTGATCTACGCGGATTCGTTCGCGGGGAGCAAGGACATCTTCGGCTATCACATGTGGACCCAGGCCCTCATCGAGGTCGACGGCCAGCGCCGCTGGGTGGACCTTGACGCGACTTTGCCGGACGCGACGCCGTTCGACGCGACGCACATCACCCTCGCGGTATCGGCGTTGCCCGAAGGCGAACTCGCGGCGTCGCTGGCCTCGATGGCAACGACGCTGGGGCGGCTCTCCATCAAGGTTGAAGCGGTGTCGCAGAAGCCCGGCGCGGAGAAGTGATGGAACCGGACATCGACGAGACTCCTCTTCCGCCGCTGCCGTTCCGGCCCGCGCGCTCGCACAAGGGCGTGTTCGGCGCGGTGCTGATCGTCGCGGGGAGCGTGGAGGGGGACAGCGTGATGCTCGGGGCGCCGGCGTTCGCGGCTCTGGGCGCGCTGCGGGCCGGCGCGGGGCTGGCCCGAGTCCTTGCGCCCGCCGCGCTCCTGCCGCATGTGCTCGCGCTCTGCCCTTCGGCCACCGGCATCCCCGTGCATCAGACCATCGAAGGGGAGGAGACCGCGGCATCGGTCGAGGAGTTCGATCGGGCGGCGGCCCACGCCAGCTCGCTGGTTGTCGGCCCGGGCCTTGGCCGTTCACGCACCGCGGGAGCGCTCACGCTGCGCGCTGTTCAGCAGGAGGACCTGCCGGTGGTGGTGGATGCCGACGCGATCACCATCTTGTCCGAACTCCCCGAGCTGTGGCGGGACTTTCACGCCTCGGCGGTGCTGACGCCGCACCCGGGCGAGTTCAGGAGGATCGGCGCGGCGGTGGGGATTACCGACGACCCGGTGGACCCGGCGCAACGGCCCCGGGCCGCGGCGGCGCTCGCGCGCAGGCTCGGGTGCATCGTCGTGCTGAAGGGCGCGGGGACGGTGGTGAGCGACGGGCTGCGGGCGTGGGTGTGCGAGAGGGGTCACCCGTGCATGGCCACGGGCGGGACGGGCGACGTGCTCGCGGGGATGATCGGAGGGCTCGCCGCGGCGAGCGGGGGTGCGTCGCTGTACGAGCTGTCGCGGGTGGCGGTGTGCGCGCACGCGTTGGCGGGTGAGGCGTGGGCGGCGTCGCGATCGGCCTCGGCGGGGATGCTGGCGGGGGAGCTGGCGGAGCAGGTGCCGGCGGCGCTGGAGGGGATGCGGGCCCGCGTGTAGTTGCTTACTGGTCGAGCAGGCGGCGGGGCTGGACGGTGGAGACGAGGCGGATGGCGGGGGCGGTCATGCCGGCGTGGAACGACGCTTCCTGGAAGTCGTTGGGGGAGACGGTGAGGTCGACGGTGGCGCGGTGGAGGCGCGGCCCGACGCCGTACTCGAGCGTGAAGACGAGTTCGCGCACGCCGGTGAGGAGCGGGAACTCGTGGCGGGAGGACTGTTCGTCGTCGGCGAGAACGGTCTCGATGTACCACAGCTCGAAAGGCCCGCGTGCGGGGTCCTCTTGCGTGCGGCGTTCGAGTCGGATGATGGTGCGTGCGCCGGTTTCTTCGTTGAACGAACGCTCGAACTCGATCGCGGACCCTACGACGGGGTTCTGGCCGGGGTCGAGAACGTCTTCGGGGTAGGGCCCGAACTCGGTGCCGGTGCGGATCATCGACATCACGCGGTGCATGACCATGCGCGCGACGACATTGGTGGAGGCGCCTTCGGTGGTGGCTTGGTAGCTCTTGTAGGAAGCGTCGAGCGCGGCCATGGTGGCAGTGAGCAGCGTGGCGGTGATCGTGAGTGCCACGAGCATTTCGACCATGCTGAACGCCCGCTTGGAACGTGGAGTTCTCACTGGTGATGCTCCCGGTAGCTGCCTTCGACCTCGTCGACCTGCATGGGCACCATGATGCCGTTGGGCAGGGTCATTGCTCCGTTGAATCGCAGTTGGATGCGGCCATAGCCGTGGAAGGGGACCGCGGTGGAACCGCTGGGCTGGGCCTGGTTTCCGGGGACGTCGGCGAGGCCGTCGCCGTTGGTGTCCCACCCGGCGATGCGCTGGCCGTTCACAACGGCGAGGGTGCTGGGGTCGAGCGACTCGGCGTCGCCGTCATCTGGACCGAAGTAGCCGATGGTCGTGTTGAACGCGGCCGGGTTGCCCGCGGCGTTACCGGCGGCGTCGCGGAGGGGGCCCTGCCCGTAGACGGGGCTGTAGGTAAGGAGGAGCGCGCCGTCGATGCTGGCGTTGCCTCTGACGTCGAGCACACCGGCGATGACCGCGCCTTGGAGCTCGACGTTCTGCGTGGTCGGGCTGTTGAAGGTCCCGATGTCGACGGAGTAGTTGGGCATCATCAGCGAGCTCTTGAGGATGCTCGAGAGATCGGCGGAATCCGGGTTGAGCGAGGCGTCATCCGGAGAGTCGGGGTGCTGGGTGGAGAAGCGAGTGGACCCGGTGAACTGGAGCTTGTTGCGCTGCTGGGTAAACGCCGTGGGGCTCTCGCTCACGATCGATCCGACGATGAGGCACCCATGGAAGCGGATGTTGTTGGAGAAGCGCTTCGTGTCGGTGACGCGTGTGCCGCTGATGACCAGGGGCAGCGGGAGGCTCGTGAACCCGTTGACGCCGCCCTGCTGATTGGCCGGGAGGTCGGCCTGATCCATCACGGGGTTGGCCATGAGGATCATCTGCGTGGGAGGACAGGCGGTAGAGGGGAGCTGGGTCGGGTAGCTCGTCTCGCTGCCGCCGTCTCCGTAGACCCAGCGGGAGGGTGAGGGCATGGGGCGCGCGGCGGTGTTGTCCCAGGCGAGCTTGCCGTACTCGCCCCAGAGCACGTGGGTGTTGGCGACGGTGGTGCGGATGTAGGTGACGCCGACGAAGGTGCAGTTCTTGAAGAGCGCGTTGGTGCCGACGGGGATCACCACGTCCTTGAAGACCATGTTCTCGTACACCGGCCTGTAGTACCAGTCGGAGAAGCTCGGCGAGTTGTACGGCATCTTCTCGTAGTAGGCGGTCGAGTAGTTGTCGGGGAGGGAGTCGTTGTTGCCGTCGGCATCGAGGCGGAGGTAGCGGGCTTGGGCGCTTCCCTCGGCGCGGGATTCGACGTAGGTCGCGAGCGCCGCGACCGAGACGCCGAGGTTTGTGGCGACCTGGCTGTTGAACGCCGCGCCGTCCGCGAGGCCTTGGAGGTTGGACTGGTCGGCGGAGAAGAGGCTGCCGGTCACGTTGGGGAGACGGTCATCGCCAACGTTATATTCCACGGGCGAGGAGGAGACGCCTTTCGCGATGGGGCCCTGCAGCTTCGAGGGCTGCACGGCGCCCTGGGCCGCCTCCCACGCGGACTTGGTGGTGCGGAAGCTCAACTTGCCTTTGACCTTCGCGTACTGGTCCTTGCGATCGATGAAGCCGTCGCGGAAGCCGAGGATCTGATCGGCGTTGGTGTTGTTGACCGAGTCGAAGTCCAGCATCACCTCGCCCGAATCCCAGCGGCCGTTGTGGTTGGAGTCGGTGAAGCCCCACACGCCGTTGCGGTTGCGGTCGGGGTTGGTGGAGTCCACCAGTGCGCTCAGGTCCTCGTCGAGAAGATTGCCGGAGGCGTCGACGAGCTCGGCGGTGCGCCCGGACGCGGGGGTGCCGGCGGTAAGCGTCGAGGAGAGGGTCACCTTGTGGTCGCCGTCGCGGTCGAAGTGCTTGATGAAGATGTCGAACTCGTCAACGTAGCCGTCGCCGGTCTCGTCGACGAATGCTTCGTCGGGGTGGCCGTCGCCGTCGTAGTCTCGCGAGCCGGACGGGAGTGCGGCGCCTTCCGTGGGGTGCCCCACGCGGAGACGGTTGTCGCCGTCGATGTCGGACGCGAGCGAGGTATAGAAATCGCTGAGCTTCGCGTCGAGAACGTTCGAGATCCCGCGGAAGTCGGACTTGAGGACCAGCGGATCACCGTCGGGTCGGTTGACGTCGGTGTACCGGGCGCCCATGTCGCCGGTGACGATCACGTTCTTGCCGATCATGATGCGCGACGGGCTGATGACCGCGTGGTTGACGCGTTTCACCATGCGGAAGTCTTCCATGATGGTCCGCTGGATCGGCTGGCCGCCGCGCGTGTACCCGCGGTCGAACCCGGTGACGATCGCCCGGATGGTCACGCCGTCCTCGAGAGGCGCGTACTTGATCGAGTAGCACAGGGTCGAGTCGCCGCCCTCCGCGGGCGACTCGATCGCGACCGCCGGGGTAAAGAGCCAGTCGGCGGACGCGCAGTCCGCGGGGGCGTCGGCGGGGGCGACGCCCTGGGTGGGTTCCGAAACACCGAGCTCGAGTGTGATGTCCTGATCCAGGCCGTGGGCTTGCGCGAGCGCGGTGAGAAGATTGTCGGGGCGTTCGGCGTCGGTGCGGCCGGTCGCCGCGGCGAGCACCGTGCAGGTGCCGAGGGAATCGACGTCGCCGGACCAGAGTGTTTGTCCGAAGGTCTGGGTGACGTCGCTGGAGCTGATGATGAAGCGGGCCGCGGCTTCCTTCAGGCGGGACTTGGCGACCGCGAGGCCGGTTTCGGCCGCGCCCTGGGCGCGCATGACGTGGAGGTGTGTCGCGGCGGTGGTGATGTTTCCGCGACTGGCGATGGCCATGGCGACGGAGAGGGACCCGAAGAGAACGAGGAACATCATCGCGAGGACGGCGGCGACGCCGCGACGCGACCCGCGGAGGCGAGTGGGGAGCACGCTTCCCGCGGCGGCCGTGAGCAAGGCGGCGTGGCCAAATCGGAATCGAGCATTGAACGTGCGCATCGGTTACTCCGGTCCACGATCGGACCACTCACTCCGCCGGGATGACCCACGTCAGCCGGCTCACTTCCGTCGATTCCTGCGTGCTGGGGTCGAGGTAGAAGACCGCGACGGTCACGCGGACGGGGAACCTGTCCGCGCTGATCGTCGGGAGCTGGGCGCCGGCGGCCTGCGAGTACGAGGCCTCGCGCACGGTGGTGAAGTTGTACGGGTCGACCTTCTCCACAGTGACGCTCTGGGTCCAGCCGCGGAGGGTGATCAGCTCGTCGTTCTCGTCGAGCCGCACGTCGCCCTGGAGGTCGACGTCGGCAACGGCGTCGCCGAAGGCGTCGATGGGGCCGGGGAAGTCTCCGTCGACGCCGAAGACCAGGCCGTCGAGGTCGTCCAGGTCGTCGATGTCGTCGATCGTGACTTCGCCGTCCTCGGATCCCCAGCCGGTGACGACCGAGGCTCCGTTGACGACGGTCACGTTGAGACCGGTGACCGGGTCGTGACGAGGCAGTCGCCGGGTCATCTCGCGGATCTCGTTGGCGAGGAGCATGCCGGTGGCGGCGCGGCTGGACCAGTTGTTGCTGGCCTGGAAGGCGGCCTGGGCGTCGACGAAGGCGAGCACGCCGACACCGATGATGACGAGCGCCATCATGGTTTCGAGGAGCGTGAAGGCCTTGCGGTCGTGGGAACGCCCCGGACCCGGCCGGCGCGAGTTCAAGATTCGTGGACGCATGCGCTCCCCCCGGGGGCGGTGCGTGCCCCCGAACTACTGTCGGTTACTTCACGATCTGGCTCATCTTGAAGATCGGAAGGATGATGGCCATGGCGATGAAGCCGACGACTGTGCCCATCATGAGGATCATGATGGGCTCGATCATTCCGGTAACCGCTTTGATGTTGTCTTTGAGCTGCTTCTGATAAAACGCGCTGATCTCGTCGAGGACCTCGCCGAGCTTGCCGGCCTCTTCGCCCGCGGAGATCATCTGGATGACGGCGCGGGGGAGGATCGAGTCGTTCTGAAGGGCGGCGGTGATCTTCTTGCCCTGCTTCACGGAGGTGTGGATGCGCTTCCACAGCGCGGCGAAGATCGAGTTGCCGGAGATCTCGCCGGTGATGGCGATGGTGTCGAGCATGGGGACGCCGGCGTTGATGAGCTGGCCCATGGTCTGGAGCGACCGGGAGATGTAGAGCGACCGGAACATGTTGCGGATGATGGGGAAGGTGAGCTTGAACTTATCGATGAAGAACGCGCCGACCTCGGTCCTCGAGAAGCCGTAGATCGAGCCGACGGTGCCGACGATGCCGCCGAGGACGAAGTACCAGTTGTTCACCATGAACTTCGAGAGGCTGAGCAGGAACTTGGTGGCCCAGGGGAGGATGGCCTCCTTGCCCTCGAAGACGCTCGCGAAGCGGGGCAGCACGAAGGTGAGCAGGAAGACGGTCACGCAGACCGCGAGCGAACCGATGATGGCGGGGTACATCGCGGCGCCCATGACCATCTTGCGGGTCTCGAGCTGCTGCGTCATGTAGTTGGCGATGCGGTCGAGCATCTTGGCGAAGGAGCCGGCCATCTCCGAGGCCCGCACCATGTTGAGGTAGAGGGGGTTGAAGAGCTTGGGGTGACGCGCGAGGGCCTCGCTGAACTGCTTGCCGCCCTCGACGTCCTGCTTCAGCTGCACCAGGACCTTCTTGAACCCGATGTGCTGCGTCTGGTCGGCGATGCCCTCGAGCGCCGAGCGGATGTTGATGCCGGCGCGGATCATGACCGCCAGCTGCGTGGTGAAGTCGAGCACGTGCTTCTGGGAGGGCTTGCCCGCGTTCATCTCCGCGAGCTTCGCGCCCCATCCGCTGGTGTCCAGGCCCGCGGCCAGGGGCGAGATCGCCAGGACGTGCAGGCCCTGGTTCCTCAGCAGCGTCGAGGCGGTGCCGATGGATTCCGCGGCGATCGTGCCTGACTGCATCTGCCCCGCGGAGCTGCGAACCTGGTAGCGGTAGTTGGGCATGGTCCGTTATCCCTTCGTGTCGATCCGATCAGGCCGCGAGCTGACGCTGGAGCTTGTCCGGGAACGCGGATTGCGCGATCGCGTCGTCCCTGCTGATGTACCCGTTGAAGTAGAGCTCGGCGATGGAGCTGTCGAGCGTGCACATGCCCTGCGCGCGGCTGGTCTCGATGACGTTGGGGATCTCGAAGGTGCGGGCCTCGCGGATGAGGTTGCGCACCGCGGGGGTGCACAGGAGCACCTCGACCGCGGGGATCATCCCGGGCCGGTCGATCCGCGCGAAGAGCGTCTGGCTGAGCACCGCCTGGAGCGTGTTGCTGAGCATGGAGCGGATCTGGTTCTGCTGGCCCGCGGGGTACATGTCGATGATGCGCTCGACCGTCTGGCTCGCGTTGACGGTGTGCAGGGTCGAGAGGACAAGGTGGCCGGTTTCCGCGGCTGAGATCGCGAGGGCGGTGGTGTCCAAGTCTCGCATTTCGCCGACGAGGATGATGTCCGGGTCCTGACGCAGCGCGTGCTTGAGGCCGCTGGCGAAGGTGGGCATGTCCATATGCAGCTCGCGCTGCTCGATGACGCATTCCTTGCTCTCGAAGACGTATTCGACGGGGTCTTCGAGGGTGATGATGTGCTTCTTGTAGCGCTGGTTCATCGCGTCGATCATCGCGGCCAGCGTGGTGGACTTGCCCGAACCGGTGTCGCCGGTCACGAGGACCAGGCCGCGGGGGAGGTAGGTGAGTCGCTGGATGACCTCGGGCAAGCTGAGCTTGCCGAGCGCGGGCACCTTGGTCTTGATCATTCTCATGGAGAACGCGGGCTTGCCGCGTTGCATGTGGGCGTTCACGCGGTAGCGGGCGAGGCCTTCGGCGCTGTAGGAGAAGTCAGAGTCTTTCTGCTTCTCGAAGGTCGAGCGAGCTTCGGCGCCCGTCATCTTCGAGAGAAAGCCCTGCGCCGCATCCTCGGTGATGACCGGGAAGGGCAAGGGCTGCATGATCTGGTGGACGCGCATCATCGGGACGTGCCCGGTGACGAGGTGAACGTCCGACGCGTCCGCTTCCATCGCGGCTTTCAGAATCTGGTGCAGGTCCACTGGCAGGTCCCTCCGGCAAAGGTGTTTCACGCCCCACGGTCTCCATCGACCGGCCGGGGGCGGACCTTCACCGGTGGGCCCAGGCGTCGCGGAACTCGGCGTGCCGTACAGGCCTCCGGGACCCCACACCCGCGATACGCGGTCCAGTCGGTACGGACGGAGCGGGCCTCCCGTCGGGGGCGGGGTGCGGAGGCCGGCACCGGTGGCGTTCCGGTGCCATTGAAACCGCTTCGGTTTCAATGGGATGAACCAAAGGCCTCGGTCGCCGCGGAGATCTGCGCGCGATCAGTTCCCACGACAACCCGAAGCGGGTTGTCGTGGCACCGGAGACAGGGACCGGTTGCACGTGCATGAGCGGGGACCGCTCATGTAGACCCAGCGGCCTAGAGGCCGCTGCCACGCGGCTTCCCGCGCCCACGTCCCGAGCTCCGCGCCCGCGCCCTTTCGCGGACCACCACCTGCTTCTCGTCCAGGAACGTGATCTCCCCGGGCGGGATCGGCGCAAAGACCTCGTAGGCCTTCATGCCGTGGGCACGGAGGATGGTCACCATCTCCCAGCCCGCCGCGATGTTCGGCGCGGTTGGTTCGCCGACGCGGAAGTAGGTGCGGCGGCGCCACCCTTCCACCTCGTCGTACACCGCGGCAGGAGGAGCTTTCAGCTCCATCACGAGTTCGTCGAGCAACTCGCCGTACCGGTCGCGCGTCCGCTGCGATGCCGGTCGAACACCCCGCGGCCGCCTTTCGCCCGCGCGCCACGACTCATTGACGTGCCACAACACCATCGGCCCGGCCACATAAAGGCCGGAGCCGTTCACTTCAAACCGAATGTACATGCGAAACCCACCTCGCGAAGCAAGTGCGTACCGACAGCCGCCCGAGTTTTTCGGGGGACCAACGCTGACTTCAGAGGTGAGTTACTGGATCAACGCGGAACAATACGCAACGACCAGCCGCGAGGTCCATTCCAGTACTGGATGGGAGAGGGATCTCAAAGACAGCGGAGCGGCACCCGAACGCGAGGGCCCGAAATCTCAAAGCCCAGATTTCAGATCTCAGAGCCCGAATCCCGAATCCCCAATCCCGAATCCCTGAACTTCTTAGCTTCCGCCACCGCCATCTCATCACACCGCTCGTTCTCAGGGTGCTCGTTGTGGCCTCGGATCCAGTGGAATCTGAGTTCGTGCTCGTCCTTGAGCAGGTCCAGCACCTCCCACAGATCCTGGTTCTTGACGGGCTTCTTGTCGGCGGTTTTCCAGCCGCGTTTCTTCCAGGACTGCATCCATTCCTTGAGACCGTTGAGCACGTACTGCGAGTCCGAGTAGAGGTCGACGCGCGAGCGTTTCTTGAGCGCGCGGAGCCCCTCGATCACCGCCATGAGCTCCATGCGGTTGTTGGTGGTCTGCGGTTCGCCGCCGCTGGATTCGCGCACTGAGCCCGACGCCGCGTGCTTCAGGATGTACGCCCATCCGCCGGGACCCGGGTTGCCCGAGCACGCGCCGTCGGTGTGGAGCTCGACCGCGGGCTCGTCGCTCACGGCTTGGCCCCCGCACCGTCTTTCGTCATCTGCCCCGCGAGCTGCGAGGCCGAGACCATGGCGATGCCGCCGCTCGCGTCCGCCGTGTACCGCGCCTGCGCGAGGTCGTGGGCGGCGTGGTACGCGCGGCCGAGCTTGCTCCAGTCGAACTCCCACGAGTGCTTGTCGACCTCGTTGCGGAGGGCGATGCGGTCGCGTCGCTCCATGCGGCAGAAGTTCATGAGCGAGGCGGTCAACGCCGCGGCGGCGTCGTGGTAGTTCCGGCCGCGCCGGCGGACGATGGTCATCCCCCACTTCTCGCTATCGGGGAAGTTCTCGGCGACGTAGCGGCCGAAGCCGGCGACGTCGGAGGTCATCGCGGGCACGCCCATCGCGAGGCACTCGAGGGGCGTGTAGCCCCAGGGCTCGTACATGCTGGGGAAGATGCCCAGGTGGCAGCCGCGGACGAACTGGTCGTACTCGATGCCGAAGAGGCGGTTCGTCGGGGTGATGAAGTCGGGGACGTAGACGATCTTGACGGGGTCTTCCTCGCGGTTCACGAGGCCGAGCTGGCGGATCTGCGCGAGCACGGGGTCGTTCACGTCGTCTTCGAGGATGTGGCTGACGACCATCGGGAGGCCGTGGTGCTTGAGGGCGTGCTGGGCCCGCTTGTAGCGGAGCATCCAGTACTCGTCGATGAGATCGTCCATGCGAAGACGTGCGCCGCTCGCGGCCCGCGCGAAGAGGCGTTTGCCGACGACGTCGGTGATCTTGTCGCAGACCTCGTTGAGCTCGTTGAGGACGCCCCGCTTCTCCATCGCGAGCGGGTTGATGCTCTTCGTTGCTCGCTTCGTGACGATGAAGAAGACGACGGTCTTGCCGAGCTGCTCGGCCTTGAGCTGCGCGTTGAGGCGCGCCATCGACTCGAGGCAGAGGTCAAAGCCCTTGTTGCGTGGCTCGTAGCGGCCGCTGGTGAAGAAGTAGAGGGTCTTGTCGAGGTCGAAGGAGTAGCTCGGGAAGAAGTAGCCCATCGAGAAGCGGTGGAGGGCCTCTTTGTACTCGCCATGCAGGCGCTGCTGCTCGTGCCCGGCGTTGTAGAGACCGACCGTGAGGCCGTTGGGGAGCACGACGTCAACCGGTCTGCCGAGCAGCACCGCGCACTCCTCGGCTGTGACGGAGGAGACGGTGGTGAACACGTGCGAGCCGTGGGCGCACACGCGCTCGATCGAGTGCTGCGGCACCACGTTGTACCGCTTGGCCTCGGCCTCTTGATCCATCCACGGCAACTGGTCGTAGAAGTTCTCGCGGGAGCTCGCGATGTACCGGCCCAGCAAGGTCGCATGGGTCGTGAAGACCGTCGCGACCGGGAGGTTCCGCCGCCGCAGCGCGGGGATGCACAGCCCGCCCATCCACTCGTGGAAGTGGCCGACCAGCGGGTGAGTCGACGAACGCCCGCCCGGCACCGGCCGGTGCTCGCTGAGCGCCTCGAACAAGCGGCGGAGCGCATCCGCGAACGAAACGACGCTGTCGATCAGCCAGTCGTTCGCCGGGAACTCGATACCGTGGTCTTTCCAGTAGCTGTACTTCGCCCGAGCGAGCGACTCGTGCCCCTGCCAGTGCTCGATGAGCAGCACCTTGGGGCGACCGGGGACCAGCCATGTGCCGTGGCGGACCTTCAGCCCCTGCTGCTCGAGCTGAAGCAGTGCGCGGGCGATCCACGGCACGGGCCGGGACTCCTCGTACTCGAGCGCCGCCTTCGACTCTTCCCACGGGCCGATGCAGTAGTAGTGCTCCCCCCACCGCTGCGTCATCAGCGGCGCCTTCGAGCGGATCACCTGATAGATCCCGCCGACCTGGTTGCACACCTCCCAGGCCACCTCGAATAGGTACGGCTGCCCCCAGCGCGGCTTCGCGCCGGAGTCGTCGAAGAGCAAGGGCGTTGCCGCGTCAAAGTCGGTGCTCGCCGGATCGGATTGGAGTGTGCGTTCGGCCATTCTCCGGACAGTGTAACGACGCTCGCCCACCCGAGACGCCTCGTGAGTCCCCAACGGGCCGCGGGAGCGCTCCCGCTCCCTATCATCGGGCGTGAACACCCCCCAAGCCCCCGTCGCCCGCGTCGAGGTCCGACTCCAACCTTCCCGCCACGACCCCCGCGCCGCCGATGCGCTCCGGCGCGTGCGGGACCTGGGTTTCGTGCCGACGTCGGTCGCATCGGCTCGGGTGTATGTGATCGAAGCCCCCCTCACAGAGCCCCAACTCCGGCGGGCGATGGCCGGGCTGCTCGCGGATCCGGTGACGGAGGCCGCGGTCATCGGGTCGACGCCCGCTCGAGCCGGCATCGCGACGGTCGAGGTGCACCCGCTCCCCGGGGTGATGGACCCCGCCGCGCAGTCGGTCCGGGAGGGATTGCTCGCGCTCCTCGCGGTCGAGGCGTCCGTGTCGACGGGCGTGCGGTTTGACTTCGAGGGGATGACGCAGGACGAAGCCCACCAGGCGGTGGCGAAGTCACTGGCGAACCCGGCGATCCACCAGATTGTCCGGGGCGTGTGGTTGCCGGCTTCGCTCCCGCACGGGCGCGATCACGCCTTCGCGCTCCGCACGATCACGGTCCGGGGCCTTTCGCACGCGGAACTCACCAAGCTCTCGCGAGATGCGCACCTCTTCCTGAGCCTCGACGAGATGCTCGCGGTACAGGCCGAGTTCGACACGCTCGGACGCGAGCCCACCGACATCGAGCTCGAGACCCTCGCGCAGACCTGGAGCGAGCACTGCGTTCACAAGACGCTCAAGAGCAGCGTGGTCTACCGCGGGCCGAAGCACGACACGATCGACTGGTCCGGACGGCCGGGGCACACGGTGGACGCAGATGGAACCGTGCGCATCGCGAACCTGCTGAAGCACACGGTCGCCGCGGCGACGAACGAGATGATCGAGGACGGGCTCGATTGGGCGCTCTCGGTGTTCAAGGACAACTCGGGGGTCGTCGAGCTGGACGAGACGTGGGCGGTGAACATCAAGGTCGAGACCCACAACCGGCCGAGCGCGATCGAGCCATACGGCGGCGCGGCGACGGGGATCGGCGGGTGCATCCGCGACGTGATGGGCACGGGGCTGGGCGCGAAGCCGATCGCGAACACGAACGTCTTCTGTGTGGCGCACCCGGATTCGTACGCGGAGCGGGCCTCGCAGACAGACCGCAAGCCGCTGCCCCCGGGGACGCTCCACCCGCGTCGGGTGCTGACCGAAGTGGTGGCGGGCGTGCGTGACTACGGGAACCGGATGGGCATTCCGACGGTGAACGGGGCGGTCAGCTTCGACGACCGGCACGTCGGCAATCCGCTTGTGTTCGCGGGGTGCATCGGGCTCTTGCCGCGAACGCTGATCAGCGGGAGCGCTCGCGCCGGGGATCGCATCGTCGCGCTCGGGGGTCGGACGGGGCGCGACGGGATCCACGGGGCGACGTTCTCCTCGGCGGAACTCGAATCGACCGCGTCAACGGAGTTCGCGCACGCGGTGCAGATCGGCAACGCGATCGAGGAGAAGCGGCTACTGGACGCGATCCTGCGGGCGCGGGACGCGGCCGGTGGGCCGCTCTTCTCGGCAATCACCGACTGCGGCGCGGGCGGGTTCTCTTCGGCGGTGGGCGAGATGGGCGCGACGCTGGGCGCGGAGGTGCACCTGGAGCGTGCGCCGCTGAAGTACGCGGGGCTGTCGTACACGGAGATCTGGATCAGCGAGGCGCAGGAGCGGATGATCCTCGCGGTGCCCGAGGGCAACCTCGCGGCGCTGAGGGCGATCTGCGGCGAAGAAGGCGTCGAGATGTGCGAGCTCGGCACGTTCGGCACGCCCGGCGCGGAGCTGCGTCTGTTCTTCAAGGGCGTGCAGGTAGGCGGCATGCCGATGCACTTTGTGCACGAGGGCATCCCGATGCCGACGCGGCAGGCGAGCTGGTCGCCGCGGCCGGCCGTCGCGCCCGCGCGGGCGTCACGCCCGTCGATCGGTGCTGCGCTCGTGAGCCTGCTCGCACACCCCAACATCGCGAGCAAGCACTGGATCATCCGGCAGTACGACCACGAGGTACAGGGCAACACGGTCGTCAAGCCGCTGTGCGGGCCCGGCGGGCGCGGCCCTTCGGATGCTTCGGTGATCCACCCGGTGCCCGCGTCGCCCCGCGGGATCGCGGTGTCGTGCGGGCTGCAGACGGGGATCGGCGACCCGGCGATCGGCGGCGACCCGTACCAGATGGTGCTCGCGGCGATCGACGAATGCGTGCGCAACCTCGTGTGCACCGGGGCCGACCCGACGCGGACGGCGATCCTCGACAACTTCTGCTGGCCCAGTTGCGACCGGCACGAGAACATGGGGATGCTCGTGCGAGCCGCGGCGGCGTGCTACGACGGGGCGATGGCGTACCGGACGCCGTTCGTCTCGGGCAAGGACTCGCTGAACAACCAGCTCCGCTACACCGACCCGGCCACTGGCGAGGCCCGCGTGATCGAGATCCCGCCGACGCTGCTCATCACCGGGCTCGGTCTGGTGCGGAACGTGAACCGCTGCGTGACGATGGACGCGAAGACGCCGGGCAACGTGCTGCTGCTGATCGGGCTTCCCACGCCGGAGATGGGTGGTTCGCACTACTCAAGGCTGTGGGCGATCGACGCGGAGAGCGCGGGCGTGCCGACCACGGACCTGAAGGCCTTCCCCGCGACCGCGCGGGCCGTGGCGCAGTGCATCCAGGACGGGCTGATCGCGGCGGCCCACGACGTGTCGGACGGTGGTCTGCTGGTCGCGGTGGCGGAGATGCTGATCGCCACCGGCGGCGCGGGAGAGTCGAGCGGGACGCGGGAAGTCTCGGACCTGGCGCGGCTGCTGGCACAGGGCCCGTCGACGCCCGCGCTGGGCGCTGAGCTGAATGCCGACCCGGGCCTTTTGGAGGACTACCAGTTCGCGTTCGGCGAGTCGGGCGGGCGGTACGTGGTCGAGGTCCGCGCGGAGGACCTGCCCCGGGTGCGGACGGTGCTGCGGGATCACGGCGCGGTGCACGCGGTGCAGATCGGCAAGGTCACCGACTCGTCGCGGCTGGTCTGGCAGAAGGGCGATGTGGACGCGAAGGTCGAGGATCTGACCCGCGCTTGGCGCGGCACGCTCGACTGGTAGCTCAGACGCGTCGGCGGGATGAGGCCACGAGGAGGGCGAGGAAGCCGAGCCCGGCGGTGCCGCTGGAGGGAACAGCGACGCTGTGCGCGAAGCCGTCCGTGAACGCCGCGAACTCGAGCGTCGTCGAACCACCCGCGGGGACGGTCACGCTGAAGGCGTACCACCACACGCCAGCGTGCCCGTTCACCCCGTAGCCGGGCGAGGCGCGCTCGACGTTGGTAAATCCGCCGATAGGACCGGCGGGATCGGACTGCCAGGCGCTCCAGCCTGCCCGGGACATGGACTCGCCGTCGCCGCCGCTCTCCGACCCGGAGACCGTCTGCCACGAGGTGAAGAGCTCGAAGCGAACCACGGTGTCTTCGAGGGGCGCGACACGGAGATCGCGGAAGAGGACTTCCTGGGTCGCGGTGATGCCGCCGCTCGCGACAGACCACTGCGTGGTTGTCGGCGCGGAGCCCTGAGCGCGGAGATCAAACTCGAACAGGTTGGCGTCGGAGCGATCGGGGGTGCGGCGGGCGATGGGCGCGCTGATCGTCACCCAACCTCTCGCGCCAGGGGCGCCCTCAACAATGGAGGCCGAGGCGAGCGCGGTGGGTACGGCCTGGATTTCGAGGTGTCCGCCCCGGGTGACCGAGTCGCGGGTGTCCATCCAGAGCTGGGCACTGAGCGAGGACTCGAACCGAACCGCGCCCTGGGCACCGAACGCTACCCCAGCCGCCAGAACCGCACCGAGAACGTGTGACCCTCGCATCGCGCCCGCCTTTCTTCTTGTTGAGTAATGCCGCCGCGTGTAGATCGAGCGACGAGGGGCGCGAATCGCGGGCGTGCAAGTCGCGAGGGACGAACCACCGCGTCGACATCGGGTTGGCGACGGGCGTGACGCGTGCGCGGGCGGGACCCGCGCCCGGTAACAGGGCGCGCGGGGCGATGCCGCGGGTTCTCGGATCAAGTCGGGGCGGCGATCACCGCACGCCGTATTCCTTGAGCTTCCGGTAGAGGGTGCGTTCACCGATCCCCAGGAGCTTCGCGGCCTGCTCGCGGTTGCCGCCGGTCAAGCGGAGCGTCTCGCGGATGGCCCGCTTCTCGATCTGCTCGAGCGTGGTGCCGGCGAGCGAGGCGGAGGGCGCGGCCTCTTCGGTCTCGGGCGCATCGCCGACGCGCACGTCGTCCGGGATGTGGCGGGTGTCCAGCGTGAGTTCCGGCCCCGTCGCTTCTCCCATCGCCTGAACGGCCATGTTCTGCACGACGTTCAGCAACTGGCGGACGTTCCCCGGCCAGTGGTAGCTGGTGAGCCGCATCATCGCCGCGTCGGTCACCGTGGGAACCGGGTCGTGCTCGCGGCCCATCGCTTTCATCGCCCTCGCGACGGCGCTCTGCACGATGCGGGGGATGTCCTCGCGTCGCTCGCGGAGCGGGGGCAACTGGACCTGGGCGCCCTTGATGCGGAAGTAGAGATCCTCGCGGAACTCGCCCTTGGCGATGAGCGCGTTGAGGTCTTTGTTGGTCGCGCTCACGAGCCGCACGTCGGTCTTGCGGGTCTCGTTGCTCCCCAGCCTCACCACGGTGCCGGTCTCGAGCACCCGCAGCAGCTTGGCCTGCATCTTCAGCGGCATGTCCCCGATCTCGTCGAGGAAGAGCGTGCCGTTGCTCGCGTACTCGAAGACGCCCTCGCGCTCTTTCTCGGCGCCTGTGAAGGCGCCGCGCACGTGGCCGAAGAGCTGGTCCTCGAGGAGCGTCTCGGTCTCGGCGGCGCAGTTGATCGCGACGAAGCGCTGCTTGGCCCGCGGGCTGTTGCGGTGCACGGCCTCGGCGATCAGCTCTTTGCCGGTCCCGCTCTCGCCGGTGATGAGCACCGGGAGGCTGGAGGCCGCGACGGCCCGCACCATGCGCAGCACGCGGCGCATCGGCTCCCCGCCCGCGATGATCCCCTCGAACCCCTCCACCACGCCCGAGTCGCCGCCGACGGGCATGCCCTCGTGCCTCGAAAGGACCGTGTGCGCGGCGCGGTTCACGAGGCTCCGGAACACGTCGAGGTCCAGCGGCTTCTGGATGAAGTCGTACGCCCGGTAGGTCTTGAGCGCTTCCCGGGCCGTCGCCACGTCGCCGTGCGCGGTCACCATGATCGCCTCGGCGTGCGTTTGCAACTTCTTGGCCGCCTCGAGCACCTTCATCCCCGCGTTGGCCCCGTCCGGCGCAATCCCTTCGAACCCCGCGGAGTTGGGCATGCGTAGGTCGGTCACGATGATGTCGAAGGTCCCGTGCTTCATCTCGTCCAACGCCGCGGGGACGGACGTCACCACGGTGCAGACGTGGCCGGGACGGTGCAGCGCATCGGCCATGACCTCGGCGTGTTCGGGCTCATCGTCGACGATCAGCACCTGCGCGGCGACCTTGCGATCCTGGTCCGATCCAGCGTGAGCGATAGACATCGTGCCGATGGTAGGGGAGCAGGCGGGTTTCATCCCGGAGGTGCGCGGGCGACGACGTGGTGCGCACGAAAAACCCGGGCCAAGGGGCCCGGGTGGAGAGTCGATCAGCAGCAATCGGCGATCAGGCCTTCTTCTCGGCCTCGCCGCTGGCGGCGGCGGCGGCGACCTTCTTGGCCACCATCTCGCGGTCCGCGGCGCGCTGGGCTTCCCATGCGGCGATGTCGCCGATCCCGCGCCGGGCGAGCATGTCGCGCACGGTGTCGGTGGGCTGAGCGCCAACGGAGAGCCAATGCTTGATACGCTCCTCGTCGAGCACGATCTGCTTGGTCACATCGGGGTGAACCGGGTCGTAGATCCCCAAAGCCTCGATCACGCGGCCATTGCGGCGGGTGCGCTGATCGATCGCGGCGATGCGATAGAACGGACGATTCTTCCGGCCAAGACGCTGCATGCGAATCCGAACCACGGTGAGCTCCACACGGAAACCAAGAACTGCCCCGGCTAGAGGGACCCGACAACGTCGGACTCGCGGGGCCTGAATGCTAGACACCAGCCCCCGCCGCGGCAACCCTGCCTCGACCCCGGACCTTACACCCACCGCACGCCCGCGCGTGCTCCCATCCGGTGCCACGCCGTATCCTCCCGCGTGAAGCCAGCATCCGGATCCATCGTCGAGTTCGAAGGGCTGGTGCGCCGCGCGCTGGATCGCCGTCGGGCCCTGCTCGCGGCACCGGGATCGCGCCGCGCGTTCCGGGTGTTCTCGGGTGAGGCCGACGGCGTCGACGGCGTGTTCGTCGACGTCTACTCGGTCGGCGCGGTGCTCATCGAATACGAGGGACGAACACCGCGCTGGTGGGACGGCGCCGCCGCGGCGGGTCCGCTGCTCGCCGCGCTCGGGGACCTGGGCGTCACAGCGGTGTACCGCAAGCCCTTCGCGAAGGACCGTTCGAAACTGGGAGGGCAACTCCCGGAGTGCGTGACCGACGCGACGCCGGCCGCCGGGAGCCGGTTGGAAGAGGCCGTGCTCATCGACGAGAACGGCGTGAACATCGAGATCCGTCTGTACGACGGCCTCTCGACCGGGCTGTTCCTCGATCAGCGATCAAACCGAGAGTTCCTGCGCGGCATGATCGCGGGCCGCGCTGCCAAGACCGGCGAGCGGCCGCGCGTGCTGAACACCTTCGCGTACACCTGCGCGTTCTCCGTGTTCTGCGCGGTCGGGGGCGCGGAGACGACGAGCGTGGACGTCTCGGCGCGGTACCTCGAATGGGGCAAACGCAACTTCGCTCACAACGGCCTGGACCCCGCCGCCCACCGATTCGCACGCATGGGCACGATGGAGTTTCTCGAATACGCGCAGCGCAAGGGCCTCGCGTACGACCTTGCGATTCTCGATCCTCCGAGCTTCGCTTCCGGATCCAAGAAGAACGATGTGCGGCCCTGGAGTTCAACGAGCGACTACGCGGAGCTAGTGCGCGCAACCAAGCGCGTGCTCAAGCCCGGCGGCGCGATCTTCGCGTCGACCAACACCTCTCAACTCTGCGCGCCGGGGCGCCTCGAGCGCGAAGTGATCAAGGGACTCGTCGCGGCACCTCGCTGGCTTCAGCTCCCCCCACCACCGCCGGACTTCGCGCGCGAGCGGGAGAGATTCGCCGCGTGTATGTTCGTTCCGTAGTCCCCTCACAATGAGCAGCCCCCGCACTGGGGCGGGGGCTCGAGGGGAGAGATGTTGTTCGTTTCGCTCAGCGGCGCCGACGACCCGCGGCGATCGCGCCGATTGCGAGAAGCCCCGCAGCGCCCGGCGCGGGCGTCACGCTCACGTTGTCGATGTCGAACGTGAATGAACCAGGGTTACCGGCGAGGCTCGGGGGCACCAAGATGCCGACCTGCGTGCGGTTAATGTTGCCGAAGACGGGGAAGGCCGTTCCCTCGTAGATCAAGTTCGGGTTCGAGGCGTTGATGGCGACCGAGAGCGTGGTCCACACGTTCGGCTGCACCGGGCCCTGCGTGAGCCCGACGACTCCCGCGCCAAAGGCCGGGGTGAACCGAGCGAAGAAGTCGATCGGCTCGGGCGCGTTGTGACGCACCGAGAAGCTGAAGGTGGTCACGCCCGCGGCGATCCAATCTCCGAACATGGCGTTGCCGCTGGAGTTGAAGTTGCCCTGGCCGCGGAAGATCAGCGGCTGAGCGAACGGGGTGAACGCACTGAACGGGACCGGGGTGCTGCCAAAGCCCGAACCGTCCGGCCCGCCCGAGCCGGTGTAGCTGAGCGGGGTGAACGCCGCGGCCGAGCTCCACGCGGCGGTGGACGACTCGAAGGTCTCGGTGAAGGGAACAACAACGGCGGAAGCTCCAGCCGCGCAAAGTGTGATTGCAACA
>JBMOHX010000009.1:0-26910 GCA_049317625.1 Phycisphaerales bacterium | reverse complement strand
GATCACAAACCACCGTCGATCAAGCTCTTCGAATCCGAGCGAACCACAACCACCAAGCCGGAAGTGTAGCCGGGAACGCGCGATCGCGAGCCGGATACCCGTACTGTCACCAAACCGAGTTGAGGTCTGTCGGGCTCGGGCACCACACCCTCGCCACGCCAGCACACCACCAATCGGATGTCAGATCGGCATGCGAGCGGCGGTCGCAACAGTCCCGGGGTGACGATTCTGTTCTCGGACGACGACGAGGAGCGCTCATGCGGCGGCGTGTTCGTATAAAAGAAGGACAATGATCGAAACATGATCGGATAGATGCTCGCAGTTGAAATGGCATGCGGCGTGCATCCAGACCCTGACGATGAAACGATGACGTACCGAACACCGAGCAATGCTCGGCGGTACGGTGGGCAGCAGAGGAGGAAGGGAGTTTCGATGGTCCGGCTTGTCAACAACCTGAAGACGGTGCTCTTGCTGGGAGCCCTCATGGGCCTCTGCGTGGCCGTGGGGTCGGCGTTCGGGAAGAACGGCCTCGTGATCGGGCTGATGCTCGGCGGGTCGATGAACCTGATCGCCTGGTTCTTCTCGGACAAGATCGCCCTCGCCACGATGCAGGCGAAAGAGGTCACTCCCGCGAACGGCGGTGCCGCGGCTGAGCTCTACCACATGGTGGACGAGCTGCGGCAACGCGCGAACCTGCCGATGCCGCGGGTGTACATCTGCCCGCAGCAGGCCCCGAACGCGTTCGCGACCGGGAGGTCGCCCAGCCGGGCGGCGGTGGCGGTGACCAGCGGCGCGTTGCAGATGCTGAGCTTCGACGAGCTGCGGGGCGTGATGGCGCACGAGCTCGCCCACGTGAAGAACCGCGACACGCTGACCAGCTGCATCGCCGCGATGGTGGCGGGGACGCTGGCCTACCTCGCGCACATGGCGATGTGGTTCGGCGGCGGGAACAACCGGGAGGGTGGGAACCCGCTCGTCGGGCTGCTGACGCTGATCCTCGCGCCCATCGGCGCGGCGGTGATCCAGTCGATGATCAGCCGGAGCCGGGAGTACGTGGCCGACGCGGACGGCGCGGCGATCGCCGGCGATGCGCGCGGGCTGATGTCGGCGCTCAAGAAGCTCGAGGCGATGTCGGGCCGTATCCCGATGGACAACCCCAACCCTGCGCAGAACAACCTGTTCATCGTCGAGCCCTTTATGGGCAAGTCGATCATGAACCTGTTCGCGACTCACCCGCCGATGGAGAAGCGGATCGCTTCTCTGGCAAAGGTTCAGCAGCAGCTTCAGGACGTGCAGTCGGGGCGTCGGGTGTGACGGCCCCGTCCCCCGCGGTGTTGGCGGGGAAGTGATCGGAGTTTCGGGCTCGGAGCAGCGACCGCAGGTTTAACCGCATGCGGTCGACTTCTCGTTCGACGTGCTGAAGCCCCGCGTCGGGCCCGTCCTTCATGAACTCCTCGTACGAGATCGGGTCGCCGAACTGGAGCGCGACGCGCGGTCCGCGCCAGAAGAAGCGGGGGCGGCCGCCGGGCGGGAAGCAGTCGTAACACCCTTCGAGCGCGGCGGGGACGACCGGGACCTTGCCCATTTTCACGAGCAGCGCGAGGCCCCGCTTGAACTGGTGCATCGCGCCGTCGGTTGACCGGCTGCCTTCGGGGAAGATGACAACCGCCTGGCCGTTCTTGAGGAGTTCGAGCACGGTCATGATGGCGCCGCGGTCGTTGCCGGACTCTTTGATCGGCGTGGCGTCGAGGGATCGGATGAGCGGCGCGAAGATCGGCACCTTGAAGAGACCAGCGCGGGCGACGAAGGCGCATTGGCGCGCGGGGTAGTCGCCCACGAGCGGCGGGTCGAGATAAGACTGGTGGTTCGCCGCGATGAGGAGCGGCCCTTTGGTGGGGACGCGGTGGGCATCGATGACGATGGGGCGGTAGACGACCCGGAAGATGGCGCGGGTGAGGATCCGGATCGACTCGAACCAGAGGATCCTGGCGAGGGGAGCACCGGGCCGGCGTTCGCGGAGGGGGAGCCGGTTCACGCGGGGGCTTTGTCCGTTGCTCGCACGATTCTCTCGAGGCGTTCGACTACTCCGAGGAGCTCGAGCGCGGAGGTGTCGACGAGTGTCGCGTCATCCGAGCGGCGCAGCGGCGCATCGGATCGCGAGGAGTCGAGTTCGTCGCGGGCGAGGATCTGTTCGAGCACCACGTGTTCGTCGACCGGCACGCCCTGCTTGCGGAGCTGTTCCGAACGGCGCTGCGCGCGGATGGGCGCGGGGGCCGTGAGGTAGAACTTGCACGCCGCGCGGGGGAAGACCACCGAGCCCTGATCGCGACCCTCGCTGACGAGCCGCGGGTGTTCGGCGGCGATCTGGAGTTGCAACCGCACCATCACCGCGCGGAGCGCGGGGATCGCCGCGAGCTTGGAGACCTGCGCGGTCACGTCTGGCTCGCGGATGCGGTGTTCAACCGAAGCGCCGAAGGCCAGAATCCGCGGGGGGTCCTGCGACCAATCGAAGCGGACGCGGGCGCTCTCCACGGTGTCGAGCAGCGCGGCGTGGTCGTGGAGCGAGAGAGCCCTGTCGATCGCGATCGCCGCGGCGGCGCGGTACATCGCGCCGGTGTCGAGGAACGCGAGCCCGAGGCGCTGGGCGAGGAGGCGGGCGACGGTGGACTTACCGCTGGCGGCGGGGCCGTCGATGGTCACGATGAGTTCGCGGGGCGAGGACTCCCACGAATGGAGCACCTCGACGGGGCGACGGTCCCGCATCGCGGGGCCGACCGAGATATCGTCGGAGGTATGCGTCATGCGGCGACTCCGTGGTCAGGGCCGCCGGATGGTATGGGCCCGGTCGCACCCGGACATCAGGCCTCGTCTTCGCCCGCTTCTTCGACTTCTTCGCCGACCTCTTCTTCGCCGGCGAGTTCGTCTTCTTCACGCGCGAGGTCGGCCGGGTGCTCGCCCAGAGCCGAGAGGAGCGCGAGGCGACTGGCGGCGACGCCGGCGACTGGATCGCCCTCGCCGCGGTAGTCGATGGCGAGGGGTCCGTCGTAACCGACCGCGGCGATGGCGTCCACCATGGTCTTCAGGCTGTAAGGCTCGTGGGCGAACTCGTCGGGGGGCGGGGCCTCACCCTTGCGGGCCTTGCGGGCGCCTTGGCTCACGAGTTTGACTGTGGAGGCGGAGACCACCGTCGCGTAGGGGGTGATGCGGTGCAAGTACGCGGCGGGATCTTTCGCCGAGGAGGCGGTCTGGAAATCGGGGAAGGTGCCGATGCGGAATCCACCGATTTTCTTTAGAAGCTCGGTGACGCGCTCGGGGCGGGAGGTCAGCCCGGGTCCGGGCGAGATGAGCAGGTTGAGGTCCAAACGCTCGGCGCGCTCAACAACGGGCTTGAGCCGCTGGGCCACGGTGGCGAGGCTTTCGTCGTCGTCTTCGGCGGTGATGCGGACCGCGGCGGCGGAGCAACCGAGGATGTGCGCGGCCTCGACGACTCGACGCATGCGTTCGGTGGCGGCGGCCGCGACGGCGGCGGATTTGTCACCGAACTTCTGGGAATCAGCCTCGACCAGCAGCAGGCACGAGCACCCGGCCTTGTCGGTGCGTTCACGGACGATGTCCAGTCGAGCGCGGTCGGCACCGACGAGCAGGTCGGTCGAGAGGTTCATACCTCCGAGGCCGAGCGTGCCCTTCGTGAAGGCCGGGAGCTCGAGCAAGTCGAGCTGCGGCTTCTTCCCGCGCCCCGCGGGGAGGACCAGGGACTTCAGGCAGGAAGCAGAGAGGGTGAGGAGCATCGTCGTGGGAGAACATACCCAACGGGGGGTCGGGTGGCAAGCGGGGGCAAGTTGGCTGGGGTCGGAAGGCGGGGCCGAACGCGGCTGGAGAGCGTGGTCATTGCGTGGAGCGGGCTGGCCGCGCGTCGATCGGAGGGTCTGGTGAAAGCCCCTTTTATGAAGCGGCTTTTGCGCAGTTCCTGACGGGAAACTGTGAGTGTTCTGCAAAGAAAAGACGGCCGGGCCATAGGCACCGACCGTCCGGAGGGGAGAACAAGTGGTAGGAAAAGGTTACAGCCCCTGAAGGGGTGCGTCAAGCGGGGAGAAGAATGCGAAATCTATCGGACGCTCGGCGGAGCGGCGTTGGGCGGGCAAGAATGACGCGTTCCGACCATCCCCTGTGAACAGAGACCAACACCATGCCGAACCCGAACGACCGCAAGTACTCGGCCACCCATGAGTGGCACAAAGTCGAGGGCGACCTCGTCACCATCGGCCTCACCCAGTTCGCCGTCGACCAGTTGACGGACGTGACGTACGTCGAGATGAAGAAGCCGGGGTTCGCCTTCAAGGCGGGTGAGATCATCGGCGAGGTGGAGAGCGTGAAGACCACCAGCGACATCTACTGCGCGGCGGCGGGGAAGGTCGAGGAGGTCAACGCGAAGGTGGTGGAGAATCCTTCGCTGCTGAACACCGACTGCTTCGGGGCCGGCTGGCTGGTGAAGGTGCGGATCTCTGATCCCGCGGGGCTCGCGGGGCTGATGGACGCCGGAGCGTACAGCGCGCAGCACCCGTGAGTTACGGGATCCGTTGATCGGAGTACAAGCACGGTGACGAATCAACAACCGCCCGCGGAAGGTGTGTTCGTGCGCTGCACGGACGTGCACAAGGCGTACAGCCTCGGGGGCGAACCGGTGCCCGCGTTGCGCGGGGCGACGCTGCGGATCGACAGCCCGGGGTTCTTCGCGATCATGGGGCAGTCCGGGAGCGGGAAGTCGACGCTGCTGCACCTGCTCGCGGCGCTCGATAAGCCCGACCGGGGCGAGCTGATCGTGGCGGGGCGGGCGCTGCACACGATCGACGAGCGCGGGGCGACGGAGTTTCGCAGGCGCGAGATCGGGATCGTGTTTCAGCAGTTCAACCTGATCCCGACGCTGACGGCGATCGAGAACGTGGAACTGCCGGGGTTGCTCGCGGGTGAGCCGCAAGAGAAGCTCCGCGGGCGCGCGATGGGGCTTCTCGAGCGGCTGGGGCTCGCGGCCCGCGCCGGGCATCGACCCGATGCGCTCTCGGGTGGCGAGCAGCAGCGGGTGGCGATCGCGAGGTCCTTGCTGTTCTCGCCGCGGGTGCTGCTGGCCGACGAGCCGAGCGGCAACCTGGATTCGGCGACGAGTCGGAAGCTGTGGGAGCTGCTGCGAGAGGTAGCGGCGGAGCATCGGATGCTGGTGCTGATGGTGACGCACGAACCGGCCGCGGCGGCGTACTGCCAGCGCGTGTTCGTGCTCAGGGACGGGCGTGTGGTGAGAGAGTTTGACACGGAGGGCCTCGATGCGGCCGGAGTTGCGGCTCGCTATCAAGACGCTGTCAGCGCGGCGTAGTCGATCGTTGCTGCTGGTGGCGGTGGTGGCTTTTTCGTGCGCGCTCGTCATCGGCATCTCGGGCACGCTCGAGGCCCTGAACGGCGCGATCGCCGGGCACGTGAGCGCCACCGTCGGAGACGCGGATGTTCGAGTGAGGAGCTCGACATCGGACAAGGTCTTCGACGCGGCGGTGCTCGAGCGCGTCCGCGCGTGGAAGGGCGTGGCCTCGGCTTCGGGGCGGATGCAGGCCGCGGTGACGCTCTCGGCGGAGCGGGATGTGCTCCGCAAGCGGGACGACCGGTACGTGCGGGAGCCGCGCCGCTTCTTGTGCAACGCGCAGGCGAACGGGAACACGCTGGGAACCAAGTCGCTGCCGCTGCTCGCGGGCCGCCACGCGGAAGGCCCGGGCGAGGTGGTGGTGGATGCGCTGCTCGCGGCTCAGATGAGCTGGCGCGGCATGAGTTCGCGGGAGCGCGCCATCGAGGGTGATCCGGTGACGCGCAGGGGTAGACCCCGCGATGCGCTGGGCGGCAAGCCGCCGGTGCTGCCGGAAGGGAGCGACCGCGCGGAAGAGGCCCACGCGATGAACGCGCTGGTGGGTGTTCGCGTCGGAGAGACGGTCAACGTGGTTCGGCAAGCGCTCCCTCCGGTGAGCATCTCCGCGGTGCTGGCCAACCCGGCGCGGGCGCTGCGGATGATCAAGTCGATGGGCACGACCTTTCAGATGCCGGGCTTGAAGGGGCTCGCGCAGCAGCCTCAAGCGCTGACGGTCGTCGGTGTCGCCGCGCCGCCGCCGCTGGGAGGGCGTGCGCAGTGCTACATGACGCTGGATGCGCTCAACGCGTTGCTTGCAACCGAGCGCGCGGCGGGCGTGGACCAGATCGATGTGCTGCTGGACCGGAGCGTCGACCCCGAGGCATTTGTGCGCGAGCATGCCTCCGAGCTGGGCGAGGGGTTCCTGGTGCAGACCGCGGGCAAGGTCACGGCGGGGCTTGACCGCAATATGGAGGCCGGACGGCTGGGAGTGCTTTTCGCGACGGTTCTTGGGTTCCTCGCGTCGAGCTTCATCATCATGACCGGCATGACGACCGGTGTGACCGAGCGGCAGCGGGAGTTGGGGATGCTCCGGGCCATCGGTGCTTCGCGCGGGCAGTTGGCGCGGAGCCAGCTCTTTGGCGGGGCGATTGTCGGTGTGCTGGGCGCGGTGGTGGGGTTGCCGCTGGGGGCGGCCGTCGCGTGGGGTCTGGTCCAACTCCTGCGCCTGTACCTCGAGGTGTCGTTCGTGATGCCGCCCTCCCTGCTGGCGATCGGCGCGGGGGGCGCGCTGGCCTCGGGTCTGATCGGCGCGGCGTTCCCCGCGTGGCGGGCGGCGGGGGTCTCGCCGCTGGAAGCGCTCGCGTCTCGCGCGGCGCCGGCCCGCCCTTCGCGCGTCGCGTTGCTGGCGGTCGTGGGGGTGGTGCTCGCGCTGGTGCAGGTGGCGATCATCACGCTCGTGAAGGACGGGCAGCGCACGTTCTGGCTCTACGCGCTCGTTGGGCTTCCGGCGCTTTTCACAGGGTATTTCCTGATGGCGGTACCGGTGACCTGCCTCACGGCCAAGCTGCTGGGCGGCTTGATCTCGCGCGCGCTCGCGGTGCCCCCGTCGATGCTCAAGCGCTCGGTGCTCAACACCCCCTACCGGCACGGGTTCACCGCAGGTTCGCTGATGGCGGGGCTTTCGCTGATGGTGGCGATCTGGACGCAGGGCGGCGCCATCCGGCGCGACTGGCTCGGGAAGATCGAGTTCCCCGACGCGTTCGTGACCGGTCTGAACCTCACGCCTCAGTCGCGCGAGACGCTCGAAGGTCTGTCGTTCGTGGAGTCGGTGACGGCCATCGCGATCAAGCCCGTGGAGGTGGACGCCTTCGGCGTGCAGGCGCTCCAGAAGTACAAGACCAGCTTCATGGCCTTCGAGCCGCGCCGGTTTTTCAAGATGACGAAGATCACCTGGGTCGAAGGCGACGAGGCAACCGCGATCGAGCGGCTCGAGCGCGGCGGCGCCGTGATCGTCGCCCGGGAGTTTCAGATCGCCAAGGGGCTCGGGGTCGGCGACGAGTTCGTCTGCCGATCCGACGGCGTCGAGCACCGGTTCGACATCGTCGGCGTGGTGACCAGCCCCGGGCTCGAGATGGTCTCCAAGTTCTTCAACGTGGGTGAGGACTTCACGGACCAGGCGATGCACGCGGTCTTCGGGAGCAGGAAGGACCTCAAGGAGAAACTCAAGAGCGAGTCCATCCACCTGCTGCAGGTCAAACTCAAGCCCGGCATCGACGACGACGAAGCGGTGGACAAGATGCGCGACGCCCTCGCCGGCGCGGGAATCTTGGACGCGGGCAGCGGCCGCAAGATCAAGGAACTCATCGTCTCCTTCGCGGACGGCGCCATCTTTGCCGTGACCCTTGTCGGGTTCGCGGCCATGATCGTCGCCGGCTTCGGTGTCGCGAACGTGATCGTCGCGGGGATCCAGTCCCGACAGTACGAGTTTGGCGTCGTGCGGGCGTTGGGCGCGGGGCGGTGGATGGTCTCGCGCTTGGTCCTCGCGGAGGCGGTGGTCATCGCGATCGCGGCGTCCATTGTCGGCACCGCGGCGGGCGTGCAGGCCGCGCTCGGCGACAAGCGCCTGGATGAAGCGATCCTGGGGATCCGCGTCAACTTCGAGCTGCCCTGGGACCGCATCGCGATCGGTTGGGGGCTGGTGCTGCTGCTGAGCCTCGCCGCGGCAGCGCCGGCGGTGATCGCGCTGGGCCGGCGGGCGCCGCGGGAGTTGCTGGCGTCGATGAAGGGGGGATGAGGGTTGCACAAGGCGCTGAGGAGCGAAGTGACCGACGACCGGGGGCAAGTTCGGCCCGGGATCGACATCGACCTTCTCGCCAAGGCCGAGGACGGCTCGGAGTACCGCCTCGAACTGGCGAAGCGTTTGAAACTCGCCGTGCGAGGTGAGGCGGGCCGGAACAAGTCGGCCCAGACGGCCCGGGCGATCTTCGTGCTCGTTCTCGTGGTCGGCGCTCTGGGCATTCAGATCGCGATGAAAGGCCGGATTCAGCTCTCGTGGCACTTCGCGCTCTTCGGCCTCGGCGCGATCCTGATCCGCTGGCTGACCAAGCGGAAAGTCGACGCGGGGCTCTCGGCTACCGCGGTTGACGAGGGGTTCTGCGGAAGTTGTGGGTACTCGCTGCGCTCGACGCCCGCGCACGAGGATGGTTGCATCCAGTGCCCCGAGTGCGGTGCCGCATGGAAGGCCGACCGGATCACCCGCCCCCACTGGGACACCGGTCCGATGGCCGTCGAGTACAAGGTCGGGTTCTGGGAGCGGGTGTGGTACGCCACGCCCTCGCGCGAGTTTCTGACGGTCGCCGATGATCGTGGGCGCTACGTGCGGAGCCTGGACCGCTGGCTGCGGTACCTCGGCCCGGAACGGCGCGCGAAGTGGGGAGAGGCGCGGATCGCGGAGGCGATCAGGCGGCTGGCGCGGATCGGTCGGCCGCGGCGGTTGGTCATCGGGCTCGCGCAGCTCATCCTGACCCTCGTACCCCCCTTCACGTTTGTATTCCTGTTCCGGAGCAATCCGCTGCTGCTTATCTTCGGAACCACGTTCGTGCCGTGGGCCGCCGTGGTGTTCTGGCTGCTCGTTCGAGGCTCGCGCGCCTGCAGCGCGGACCTCGTGGTCCGCGAGATTGCCGGGATGGGGTACTGTGGCGCGTGCGGTGAGAGCCTTGAGACAGCGCCCGTGGAGGCCGACGGTTGCAGAGTCTGCCCGGAGTGCCGCGCGGCGTGGAAGGGGGCGAGCGCGTGATCACTTTACTGAAGCGGCTGCGCGACGACCGGGGTTGTGAGCTCCGCAGGCTCACCGACACCGAGCTCAAGGGCGACGGCGAGCATCTTGAGAATCGCCGCAAGCTCATCAAACGCCTGAGGGCTGGGGTCCGCAGCGCCGGCCGTCGGCAGAACGGTCCGCAGGCTGCCGCAATTGCCTGCGTTCTGCTCGGCCTCGCGGCGGGCGGGACCTTGTCGCGGACGTACGGCACACAGGGCCTGGTCGCCGGGTTCGCGCTTGGGATCGGCGCATCGATCTGCGCGACGTACATCCTCACGCGTCGGAACCTCGCCGCGCAGGTCGCGGCCTCGGCGGTGGCGGAGGGGTTTTGCGGCGCGTGCGCGCAGTCCCTTCGTGACTTGGTTCCAGAGGAGGACGGCTGCATCCGGTGCTCCGAGTGCGGCGCGGCGTGGAAGCACCTGCGGATCACGAGCCCGCACTGGGCTCCGCAGACCGAGTACCAGAAGCGGGAGCGCTTCGGTCGGATGGGGTGGTTCGGTCGTCAGAAGAAGGAGATGGTCACCGACGCGTACGGGAGGTTCATTCCCGGGCTCGGCTCGTCAGTGCGGAGCGTGCCGAAAGCTACACGTCGGACACTTGGTCCGGGTGTCCGGCGCACCCTCGGCTGGGCCCTGTGGCGTCAGGGGCTTGTCCGGCGCATCTTCGGGATCGTGGGCGCCGGGGTGGTGTTCTTCGCTCCCGCGGCCCTCGCCGTGTCTTCGGCGCGGGGTGGAGGGGACGTCGTCCCACTGGCGGTGATGTGCTCGATCCCGGGGATCGTGGCGTGCCTCGTGGTGCTCATGCTGCCGATGGCGAAACCCGAGCGGTACGCCCGCGTGATGGTCGAGCACGGGGTGTGCGGGAGCTGCGGGGGCCTGCTGGCGGGCCTTCCAGCGCAACCGGATGGGTGCGTGGTGTGCCCGGAGTGCAGGGCGGCGTGGAAGGTGCGCGGGGTCTGAACGCTCCGGCCGGTGCCGCGTACAACTCGGGATGAGCGATTCGGGTATGGGCAACGCGCCGAGAATCTGCTGCGAAGGGTGCGGCTACTGCGTCGAAGGGCTCGGCGCGGGTGGGGCGGTGACCTGCCCGGAGTGCGGGAAGCAGACATCGGCCGGGGCGTTGTGGACCCGGGCCCCTTGGCCTTCGGGCTGGAAGCTCGGTGTGAAGCTCTGCCTCCCCACGGCCGTGGTCAGCGCTGCATTTGTCGCGCTCGCGTCGGTCGAGCTGGCGTGGGACAATCTGGTCCTGCCGCTGATCGTGCCCTGGCTGGTGATCGTGGTGATCGTCGGTGTGGTCTGGCCCTCGGGAGAGGCGAGGGAGATCGCGAGGCGCTGCGAGCCAATGGCGACGCGCGCGTCGCGGATGTGGAGGGTGCGCGCGGTGAGCATCCTCACCAACGGAGCGGTTTTCGCGACGGGTCTGGTCTGCGCGATCGCCGTCCAGTAACGGGCTTCCGTTACCCGTGAACCCGCTCGGGATCGGGGAAGTCTCGGTACAGGGCAGAACGGAAGTCCTTCACCGCCGAGTACACGGGGCGGTGGAGGGACTCCACCTGACCGTCGCGCGTGGCCACGAGCGAGAAGGCCGCGTCGAGCTGCGCGAGGTCGTTGGTCATCACGGTGATGTTGAACTCGCCCAGGTGCTCGGGCCCGAAGCCGAACTTGCGGCGGGTCAGCCTCCACGACTGGATCAACCCCTTGTCCTTCAGGTGGTCGAGGTACGCGCGGGCGTGCCCCACGAAGTCCATGTCGCGGTGGCCTTCCTTCAAGTTGAACCACATCTCGTAGTACTGCATGCACTGTTAACGACCGAGCGGCCGCGAAGGCGTGAAAATCGGCGGTTGCCGGCGACCGAACCCCCTTGTAGGCTGCTGGGCATGGGGATCATCGCGCGGCTCTTCGGCAACGGTTCAGACCCGGGTTCGGAGCAAGGCTCTGAGGAGCACGCGGTCATCGTCCGCGTCACCCTTGAAGGCGAAATGCCCACCGACGAAGAGCTGGAGCGATTCGTGGCGATCCAGGAGAGGCTCGCCGAGGCGATCAACGCGGCGGGGTCCGGGGAGTTCGACGGCGACGAGTGGGGCGAAGGTGTCTGTACGATTTACATGTACGGACCGGACGCTGATGCGCTCTGGGAGTCGGTGATGAAAGTGCTGGAGCGAGAGCCATTCCGCGCGGGCTCCACGGCGCGCAAGCGGTACGGGCCGCCCGGCGCGAGGGAGGAAGTCATCAACCTCCGGTTCGACGGCTGAGCTCACTGCTTGGGGGCGAGCGATGCCAGCAGCTCGTCGTCGATGCCCAGGTAGTCGCGCATGTGCTTGTCGTAGGTCTCCGCGTCCTGCTCCCGCGAGAGGTCCAGCCGCAGCTCGTTGATCACCTTCGTGCCCTGGCGGATCCACTCGTCGAAGGTCTCCTTCGAGATGTTGTCGTAGATCCACTGTCCGACCGCGTTCTTGAACGGCGGGCGCGGCAGCCGGTGGCCGGGCTTGCCGGTCCGAGAGCAGAGGAAGGTGCCGGGGGGCAGCTCAATCTGCTTCGCCGCCACCTCGGGGACCGGTGCTCCCAGCTTCGAGAGCGCCTCGGCCATCGCCTTCTTCGGCATGAAGTCGCCGCGGTCGACGGCGACCTTGAACCCCTCGGTGAGCACCGCGATCGCGCGGTCTTTGTCGCCCGCGGCGACCAGAGCCTCTCCCGCGAGCTGATA
Source organism: Phycisphaerales bacterium (assembly GCA_049317625.1). Classification (GTDB taxonomy): domain Bacteria; phylum Planctomycetota; class Phycisphaerae; order Phycisphaerales; family UBA1924; genus JBEIUO01. Next base: position 15,007 of record JBMOHX010000009.1, on the reverse strand, counting down.
CGCCTTGGTCATGGCGGGGTTGAGTTCGAAGCAGCGGGTGTAGGCCTTCGCAGCGTCCGCGGGGCGGCCGGCTTCTGAGTACGCGCGGGCGAGGCTGAACCAGGCCATGTCGTTGGTGGGGTCGGCTTCCTCGCGGACCATGTTCTCGAACTGGGCGATGCGTTGGGCGATGTCCATGGGGAAGGATATGGCGGTGCCGCTTGAATCACTGCCCGGGAAGTCGTTTGTCGTCCGAGTGGATCAGGAGCACCGGGGGACGCCGGCTACGCGGCCTTGCGCCGGTCCGACGGCCGCGTCCGCCACAACGCGCACAGCGAGATCAGCCGCTGTTTGTCGATGGGCTTGGCGGCGAAGTCGTCGCAGCCGGCGGCGACGCACTTGTCGCGCTCGGCCGCGAAGGCGCTGGCCGTCAGCGCGATGATCGGGCGGTCGTAGCCCAACGCCCGGAGCTGGGTCGCCGCGGCGTAACCGTCGGTGCCGGGCATGTGGGTGTCCATGAGCACGAGGTCGAAACCGCCACCGGGGGCGATGTTGATCGCGGCGTCCCCGCTGTCGACGGTCTCGACCGCGGCACCCTGGCGTGTGAGGATGAAGGTCAGCAGTCTTCGGTTGTCTTCGCTGTCGTCCGCGAGGAGGATCCGTGCGCCGGAGAGGTTCGCGCCCGCCGCGGCCGCGGCGTCGGCCGCGGAGATGCACCCGGAGGGGTCGGTGCGCTCGGCCTTGACCATCAGCGTGAAGACCGTGCCGGTCGCGGGGTCGGAGGACACAAAGATGTCACCGCCCATCGCCTGCGCGAGGCTCCTGCTGATGCACAGGCCCAGGCCCGCGGTTCCTTGACAGCGCGGCGAGGAGGCCTCGGCCTGCGAGAAGGGCCGGAAGAGCCGCTCGACCTGCTCCGGCGGGATGGTGGCACCCGAGTCGGTCACGGTGAACTTGAGGAAGGAGTCCGGCAGCGCCGAAGCGGCGACGGTGACGGTACCTTGTCGCGACCATCTGATCGCGTTGCTCACCAGGTTCAGGAGGATCTGGCGGAGGCGGGTGGGGTCGGTGGTCACCGCGTCGGGGAGATCGGAGTCGAGGGTGATGTTCAGCGCGATGCACTTGTCCCACGCCTTCGCGTGCAGGATGGAGACGACGTCGCGGACCACTTCCGCGGGCGAGGCCGCGATGGAATCGACGGCCATGCGTCCCGCTTCGATCTTGGAGAGATCCAGCAGGTCGTTGATGACCTGGATGAGGTGGTCGCCGTTGCGGCGGATGGTGTTGATCGCCTCGCTCCGGCGCGCGGCGTCGGTTCCAAGCTGGCTCTCTTCGAGCACGTCGACGTAACCGAGTATCGCGGTGAGCGGCGAGCGCAGCTCGTGGGACATGTTCGCCACAAACTCGCTCTTGGCACGGTCGGCGGACTCGGCGCGGAGCCGCGCGGCGGCGAGCTGGTCGCGCACCCGGCGGTGCTCGTGGATGTCCACGCACCCGCCGATGTACCCCAGCAGCGAGCCGCGTTGGTCGAGGCGCGGGCAGCCTCGCTCCAGCACCCAGCGGTACTGTCCGTCGGCGCGGCGCAGTCGGTACTCCATCTCGAACGAGCGCCCCGCGTCCCATGCGCTCATAAAGGTGCCGAGGTATCGCTCGAAGTCGTCGGGATGGACACCCTGGCCGAAGCCGGAGGATGCCTCGTGCTCGGCCGTCGCCCCGCGGTACTCGAGCCACCCGCGGTTGAAGTACGTGAGCCGCTGGGATTCGTCGGCGACCCAGATCATGACAGGCGCTGCGTCCGCCATGAGCTTGAAGCGGGACTCGCTGTCGCGGACCGCGGCCGCCGCGATCACCTCGGTGCGTCGGACCCGGAACGTGGCCCATCCGATGAGCAGGCTCACGAGGCCGCAGGGGAGCAGCCCCCACGCCGCGGCGTCGGAGATCCGCGCGAGTCGGCGGTTGTATGAATCGGCGGTGATGTCGACACCCAGGACGCCGATGGTCTTCCCGGCGGCGTTGTTGAGCGGCACGAAGGCGGACATGAAGGTGCCGTACATGTCCGAGTAGGGCGTCTCGCTGACGCCGGGTAAGCCCGTGCGGAGGACCTCGAGGACCTGCGGGTGCGGGGCTTGCCAGGGTGTCGCGGGCGGAACCCGGTCGTTGACGCCGTCCTTGTTGTCATCCGCGTCGGGAGTCGGGTCCAGAACGTACTCGAGCGTGCCGTCGGCCCGTGCGCGTCCGGTGTAGATGTACTTGATGGAGCGGTCCGAACCGAGCATGCGCCGCAGAGGCTGGATGGCCTGACGGTACTCCTCTGTCTTCTCGGATTCGGGGGTGAGCAACCGTTCGTGGAGTTCCGTGTCGACGATCGAGCCCGCGAGGTTGGCCAGGCGGAGGAGGTTGTCCTGACACTCGACGGTGACCGCGCGCCTCGCCTCGGAGCGGACGCCGAACATCGCGATCAGCGCAGCGCCGAAGAGGACAACCGCGGCGAGCGCGGCCTGGGTCAGGGGTTGCCCGATGAACCCGGTGTTCTCGCGCCAGAAGATGTGAACCTTGGTCCGCACCGCACGCGCATCGTCAAGTTTGGCGGGCGGCTTTGGGTCATGTCCGCAAACAAGCGCGATTCCAATACGCCAGCGGGGTTCGGGGGGTCGGGCATCCCCTGGTCGGTGGAAGAAGTCGGGGGGTCGCCCGCCGGAAAGCGGCCACTGACGGATACCCTCCCGCATGCCTCCAATGCCGCAGCTCGACATCGTGTCCCGGGTGGACTTCGCGGAGATCGACAACGCCATCAACAACGCCAAGAAGGCGATCGCGCAGCGGTTCGACTTCAAGAACGCGCGGGTGGAGATCGAGGTTGATCCGAAGGAGAAGACGCTCAAGCTCTACACCGAGTCGGGGAAGATGGGCGCACTGATCGAGATCGTGACGACCGCGGTGGTGAAGCGCGGTCTCTCGCCCAAGGCGCTGGCGTTCGGCGACATCGAGCAGGGCGCGGCCGGGGGTGTCAAGTGCGTCGCGAAGATCCGGGCGGGGCTCGAGCAGGAGATGGCGAAGAAGATCGTGAAGATGATCAAAGACACCGGGCTGAAGGTGCAGGCGTCGATCCAGGGCGAGGAAATCCGCCTCAGCGGCAAGCAGATCGACGACCTGCGGACGGTGATGACGATGCTTCAGAAGGCCGAGCTCGAGGTGCCGCTGCAGTTTGTGAACATGAAGTAGCAGAACGGAGCCGGCTACTCCAGCGGGAAGATCTCTTTGATCATCGCGTCGGCCGTGATCATCGCGTCGGCGATCTGCTTGGGTGTGACGGGCGCGGGGTCCGGGATCGCGAGCTGCTTGAATCCCGCGGCGAGGGCCTCTCGCACCGGAACGTTCTTCGAGGCGCTCATGGCGAGCATGCGCTCGGAGTCGGCGCTGAGCAGGAAGTCGGCGAGCTTCTGCGCGTTGGTCGGGTTCGGGCCGCCGCGGACCCGGGCGACGGTGTTGGGGATCACGATCGCGCCGAGGCTGCGGAGACCCTTGACCTTCGCGGTGGGTTTGTCGGCGGCCTCGTAGTTGAGCGCGACGGACCAGTTGTTGGCCTGGCCGGCCCACACGTCGTCGGTGTCGGTGAGGCCGACGTGGATCTCGCCGGTGGAGAGGGCCTGCACGACGGATGAGTTGCCGTCGTAGAGGCGGACGTTGTTGTTCTTGAGCAGGGTGAGGAACTCGCGGACGGGGTCGGGCCCGTGGAGCGCGATCAGCGCGGCGATGTGCGAGCGCGTGGTGCCGAACTGGGGGCGGGCCATGCCGACCTTGTTGCTCCACTTCGGATCGGCGAGCTCACGGAGGGTCTTCGGCGCTGCGCCGGAGCCGACCGCGCTCGTGTTGTACGCGATGACGCGGGCCCGAAGGGCGAACCCGTACCACGTGCGGCTCTCGGCGCGGAGGTTCGCCGGCCACCCGCCCGGGAGATCGCGCTCCGACGCCGACGCAAAGGGCTCGAGCACGCCCGCCTTGTCCAGCGCCATCGTGCCCAGGGCCTCGCTCGACCACCACACGTCGCAGCGGGGGCGCTGCTGCTCGGAGATCAGGCGCTGCACGAGGCCGGTGGTCTTGGTGGCCTCGGTGTCACCGACGACCTGGACACGCACGCCGGTGCGGCCCTCGAACTCCGCGACCAGAGGTTCGAGGATGCCCGAGTCGGCGCTCGAGTAGAGCACCACGTCGTTCTCCTGCACGGTGGTCTTCCCGAGGCCGCCGCGGGTCATGAAGTAGATGGCGACCGCGAGCATGAGGAGCCCGACGGCGCACGAGGAATACGCGATGGTCGTGCGGGTGGAGAGCGGGAGTGCCAGCCAGCGACGCTGGTAGACCTCGTTGATCCGCCACTTCAGTTTGTCGAGCTTCATAGCAGAGTGTACGGGCGAGAGGTGTTCCAGAATGCAGCGAGGCCCCGTGAAGGGGCCTCGCGTGGGAGTGATGCCGGTTTGATTCGCTTACTTCTTTGGAGCTTCGGCGGGCGCGGGGGCCGGCGCATCCTTCTTCACGCGCTGCTGCAGGCGGCCGAAGTAGGTCTTCACCGCGTCCTGGTACTCGCGGGGCACCTGATGGTTGGTGATGTCCTCGCTGGCCTGGGCTTCCGCCGCGGCGACGGCATCCGCGAACTCCGCGGTGGACTGGCCCTTGACCTGCTCGCCGTAGACCAGGCGGGTCCCGATGGTGGGGCCGCCAACGTTCTTCACGTCGGCCTTCTTCTTCACGGTCTGGTAGTCGGTGGGCTCCGCGTCGGGGCTGGGGCCGTTGCCGCGGCCGGGGCCGCCGGAGCCCTGGCCCTGCTTGCGGCCCTCGCCGGGCTTCCAGGTGCCGATCTTGGGGCCGCCCTCGCACTCGCCGTCCTTCTCGCCGTTGGCGTTGCCGCCGAGGCACTGGCCGAGCTTGGCGAGCTGCTCCTTGGCTTCGTCGAGGGCGGCGTCGAGATTCTCCATGTCAGACTGCATCATCTCCATGTCGGAGAGTTCCTTCGCGAGCTGCTCCATGCCCTCCATGCCTTCGGAGGACTGCATGCCTTCCTGCGACATTCCCTTGGCCATCTTGGACATCGCCTCTGACATGTTCTGGCACTGCTCGGCGGACTTCATCTGGCTCATCGCCATCTGCATGAGCTGCTGCTTCTGGGCGTCGGAGAGATTCTTCATCTGCTCCATCGCCTTCTGGAGTTCATCGCCGCCCTTGGCCGCCTGCTTGGCGAGCTCTTGCGCGGTCTTCTTGTCGATGCCCTGCTTCTCCATTTCCTTCTGGACCTGCTGCTGCGCGTCCGCGGCTTTCTCGAGCTGCTTCGCGAGGTTCTCGAGCTGCTTCTCGAGCTGTTCCTTCTTGTCGGCGCTCATGGACGCGTCGCCGAGTTCCTTCTGCATCTGCTCGAGGGCTTGCTGTGCCTTGTTGAAGTCGCCGCGGGCGAGCTGGCGGGAGAAGTCATCGAGCGGACCGGGCCCGGGCTGGCGGAGCTGCTGCATTTTCTCGCGGAGCGCCTCGAGCTGCGGCGCCTTCTCGCCTTCGCGCATCTCCTGGAGCTTCTCGGCCATGCTCGTGAGGCTCTTGACGGCCGAGCGCCGGAAGGCCTCGGGGTCCTGTTCCTCGGGTTTCTTGGAGTCGCCGGTGTCCTCCGCGGCCTCGTCGAGTTTCAGCTCAACGTTCGCCTTCTTGACGAGTTCTTCCAGCTTCTTCTGATCGGCGTTGGTCTCGGCCTTGACCTTCAGCAGTTCGTCCTGGCGCTGCTGCGACTTCGCCTGCTTGGATCGTTCGCCGCTGAGATCAAAGTGGGGGAGCGCGACGAAGGTCGCGAAGAACGCCAGCAACGCGGCCACCGGCATGGGCCATGAGCGAGGGGCCGTGATCGGCACCGCCTGGCGCACGTCGACGCGCCGCGCCGTTGCTCCCGCGGTCTCCAGAACCGCGCCCGCCCAGGGGTCGGTGCTGCGTTCGATGTACAACGCGGTCGAGAGACTTTCCTTGAGGCCCGCGGCTTCGTCCACATGGCGCGCCACGGCCGCCTCGCGCCGACGCGCGGCGTACGCCCAGATCGCGGCGAACGCGAGCGTCGCCAGGGCCAGGGGCAGCCCGGCGGTGAGGAGAAGGCTCCAGCGGATCGCGCCGAACCCCTCGCCCTGGCTCGGGCTCGCAGCGCCCAGGCTCAGCAGATTGCGGACCGGTTGCCAGAGCCCGTCGGCACCGGCCTCCACTTTCGCCAGCAGGGTCGTGCCTGCAATGCGGTCGACGATCAACGCGACCAGCAGCGCGGTGAGCGCGGCGGTTCCCGTGACCATCCAGTGGCGCAGCACGTCGACCCACCAGAGTCTTCTGGACGCGGTACCGAGGACGCGGCGGATGTCGTTCATAGCAGAACTCCGGTGAGCGGGGAGACCAGACCCTCTAAGCCTATCAGGCGGTGGGCCAAGGGCCTCCGTCTATCCTTCGACGTTTTACGGCCGAGATCGGTTCGTGTTTCGATCCCCGAGTGACCAAAGAGTTGCGCCCGCGCCCCGTGTTCGGCGTGTGGTCGGAATCGGGGCGGGTGTTTCATTGACTTGACACCCCGCGCGAGGCCCCGAACCCTCTGAAATGGGAAACACCGTTTCTTCGGCACGGGCGGGGAGCGACCCGCGGCTCGCGGCCCTCGCGTACGCGGACTCCAAAATCGTGTTCGACGGGATCACGTTCGACGACGTGCTGCTTCTGCCACGGCGCAGCGCGGTCATGCCGTCGGACGCGGACACCTCGACCCGACTGACGCGCGAGATCACGCTGAACATCCCGCTGCTCTCGGCGCCGATGGACACCGTCACCGAGAGTGCGCTCGCGATCGCGCTGGCCCAGGAAGGCGGGATGGGGTTCATCCACAAGAACCTCAGCGCCGAGGTGCAGGCGCGCGAGGTGGCGAAGGTCAAGCGCTCCGCCAACGGCGTGATCCGCGACCCGCTCACGCTGGGGCCGACCGATACCGTGGCCAAAGCCAAGGAACTGATGCGGTCGCATCACGTCTCGGGTTTCCCGGTGACGCAGGACGGCTCGTTCCCGCATCGCGGGAAGGGCAAGCTCCTGGGGATCATCACGCGGCGCGACCTGAAGTTCGTCGAGAGCTACGAGACGCCGGTGTCGGAGGTGATGACGAGCAAGTCGCTGGTCACCGCGTCCCCGGACACCACGCTCGCCCGCGCCGAGATCATCCTGAACCAGAACAAGGTCGAGAAGCTGATGCTCGTCGACGGCGAGTACAGACTTCTCGGCGTCATCACGATGAAGGACATCGACCGGCTCAGCCAGTTCCCGCGGGCCTGCCGCGACGCGCGGGGTCGTTTGCGGTGCGGGGCCGCGGTGGGTGTTGATCAGTACGAGCGCGTCGAGGCGCTGGTGGCCAGCGAGGTCGACGTGCTGGTGGTGGACACGGCGCACGGGCACAGCGAGAACGTGCTGCGGACGGTGAAAGCCGTGAAGCAGATGCGCTGCGTTGTCGAGAGCGGCGTGCAGGTCATCGCGGGCAACATCGCCACCGCCGAAGCCGCCCGCGACCTGGTCGAGGTCGGGGCCGACGCGGTCAAGGTGGGCATCGGGCCCGGGAGCATCTGCACGACCCGCGTGGTCACCGGCGTGGGCGTTCCGCAGGTCACGGCCATCATGAACGCGGTCAGCGGCATTCTCTCGTCGGGGTCCGATATCCCCGTGATCGCCGACGGCGGCATCCGTCACAGCGGCGATATCCCGAAGGCGATCGCCGCGGGGGCGCGGTGTGTGATGATGGGTTCTCTCTTCGCCGGGCTCGACGAGTCCCCCGGCGAACTGGTCATCAGCACCGGTCGCCGCTACAAGAGTTACCGGGGCATGGGCAGCGAGGGGGCGATGAGCGCGCGCAGCGCCGACCGCTACCGGCAAGCCGAAAAGCTCGGTTCGGACGGGCGGCCCTCGCTGAAGTTCGTGCCCGAGGGTGTTGAGGGATTGGTCCCGTATCGCGGGAGCCTGGCCGACTCGGTGTACCAGTTGGTGGGCGGTTTGCGGTCCAGCATGGGGTACTTGGGGTGCCGCACGATCGAGGACCTGCGCGAGCACGCGAGGTTCTGCCGCGTCAGCAACGCCACCGTGATCGAGAACCACCCGCACGACATCCAGATTACGAAGGAAAGCCCGAACTACATGGCCGGCCGCGGCGGCTGAGCCGCCGGCGGTTGGGCGGGCGACGTAGAATCCAGACCATGGCGACAACCACGATGACGTCCTCGATCCAAGAGCTGATCGCGGGAGAACTGGCGGAACTCATCGAGATCCGGCGCGATCTGCACCGGCATCCGGAGTTGTCGTACCACGAGCACCGGACCGCGGCGGTGGTCGCGCGCGAGCTCGAACGCGCGGGCGCGAGCGTCAAGACCGGCGTGGGCGGCACGGGGGTCCTGGGGTACCTTCCCGCGACCGTGCCCGAGGGGCGAGCGCTCGCCGCGGTTGCGCTTCGGGCCGACATGGATGCCCTGCCGATCGAGGAGCGCACCGGGAAGCCTTACGCGTCGTGCACCCCCGGCGTGATGCACGCCTGCGGGCACGACGGCCACACCGCGATGCTGCTGGGGGCGGCGCGGGTTCTGAGCAAGATGACGCGGCCGCGCCCGGTGCTGTTCGTGTTTCAACCCGCGGAGGAGGGCGGCGGCGGAGCCGACCGCATGTGCTGCGAGGGTGCGCTGACGGGCGAGGCCCGCGGCGGCATCGGTAACCCCGCCGGCGAGATCTTCGGGCTCCACGGGTGGCCGACGATCCCGCTCGGCAAGGTCGGCAGCAAGCCCGGGCCGCTGCTCGCGGCGACCGACGAGTTCACGGTGACGGTGCGGGGTGTGCAGGCGCACGGCGCGTACCCGCATCAGGGGTTCGACCCGATCCTGGCTTCGGCTCACATCATCACGCAACTCCAGAGCATCGCATCACGCAACGTTGGCCCGCTGGACAGCGTGGTGGTGACGGTGGGCGTGATCAACGCCGGTACGGCGAGCAACATCATCCCCGAGTGCGTGAAGTTCATCGGCACAGTGCGAACACTCAAGGCCGAGACTCGGGTGCTCGCGCGTCAGCGGTTTTTCACGGTCGTCGAGAACGGGGCGCGGGCGCTCGGATGCGAGGCCGAGATCAGTTGGGAAGACGGCTACCCCGTGACCCACAACGATCCGGAGCTCACCGAGAAGTTCTTCCGGATCGCGGACGGCGCGCTGGGGCGCGACCGCGTGCTGCGCGTCGAGCACGCGACGATGGGCGGCGAGGACTTCTCCTATTACGGCCACTACATCCCGGCGTGCTTCTCCGTGCTAGGCCTGAAGCCCGAGGGCGAGACGAACGTGCCGACGCTGCACCAGCCGGAGTTTGACTTCAACGACGACGCCCTGCCGATCGGTGTGGGCATGATGGTGCGGATGGCCTTGGGCGAATGACAGGCGAGCCGCGCTGCTGCGGCGGCGCGTTCGGCGGACCCGGACGGTCCTACTTCTGTCCCCAGTTGTGCTTCAGCACCGCGCGCACGTTGCGGAGGATCGCGCGTTTAGACATGCGCTTGCCGCGCACGCCCGAGCGGCCGTTGTAGCTCACCGGTACTTCGAAGATGCGAGCCGGGATCGGCTCGGCATTGCCGGCGACCTTCAGCTTCAGCCGCCCGGACTTCGCCGCGAGCTCGGGGTCCACACCGTGCCGGTCTTCTTCGATCACGATCTTCTCGATGGCCTCGCGCCGGAACGCCTTCAGGCAGCACTCGATATCCGAGAGGTTCAGGTCGGTCAGCATGTTCGAAAACATGGTGATGAACCGGTACGCCACGGTCCTCCAGAACGGCAGCACACGGTGGGCCGCGCCCAGCAGGCGGGAGCCGAAGACAATGTCCGCACGCCCGTCGAGAATCGGCCGGAGCACCGTCTCGTGGTCTTCAGGGTCGTACTCCGGATCGGCGTCGTGCAGGAGCACCATGTCGGCGCCCTCGCGGAACGCCGCGGCGAACCCCGTGCGGAGCGAAGCGCCCTTTCCACGGTTGCTCGAGTGCTCGACGAACTTGATACCTTCCCGCGCGCCCAGACGCTTGCCGATCGCTGCCGAACCGTCCGTTGAACCGTCATCGACGATCACAAGGATGCGGTCGGCACGCATCGAGCCTTCGAGGCCCTTGCCCAGCAGCGGTGGCCGCTCGGCCTCGATCTGCGCGACGGTGCGCTCCAGAAACGGGGCTTCGTTGTGGACAGGGATGATGATGGCGATGAGCATGCTGCGCGGGGAGCGTAGTGGGCGACCGGGGGCGTGGCAAAGCGGCGCGCCCGTTGCCAGGTCACGAGCCCCGCCGGGTGCGCCGCTTCTGATCCGGCGGAGATACCCCCCGAAGCACCCGCTGCTGCGCGTTGGAGAGGCCGTACGCCTCAAACCCGTCGGGCGACGCCCACACCCGATCCGGACCCGCCAACCGGGCTGGCCCATCGGATTCGTAGACCGCGAACACCACATCGCGGTGGGTCGTCGTGTGCTCGAACGCCTCCCGGAAGCGCGGCGGCTTGGAGAGCCCCAGTGACTTCCGCAACTCCGCGGCCATGTTTCTGCGCGTGGCCGCCGCGTCGGGCGCGGCCCGCTCAAGGGTCGGCGCCTGCCACATCCCGGCCCACATCCCCGCGGTGCTCCGCCGCTCCAGGAGCACCTGCCCCGCGGGGTTTCGCACGACGACGCTGACCGCCAGCACCGGTGTTCGCGCGGCGCGGGCTTTCGGCGGAGGGATCAGCTCCTGCTCTCCCGACGACCTCGCGCGGCAATGGGTGCGGAGCGGACAATCGTCGCAGCGGGGGGCGCGCGGTGTGCAGACCGTTGCGCCAAGCTCCATCATTCCCTCGTTGAGCCGGGCGGGTGATTCGCCGCCGGCGGGGGTGTCCAGAAGCTCGCGGGCGCGTGACCAGACCCACTTCATCGTGGAGGGGGCCGCGGCGGGTCTGTCGCGCTCGCCGTTCACGCGCAGCAGCACGCGGGCGACGTTCCCGTCCGCGAGCGGCTCGCGCCGACCGAACACGATCGAGGCGATCGCGCCGGCGGTGTACGGGCCAACGCCCGGCAGGTCGCGCAGGGCCGCGGCGTCCGCGGGCACTTCGCCCCCGTGCCGCTGCGCGATGGCCTTCGCCGCGGCGTGCAGAAGACGGGCCCGCCTGTAGTACCCAAGGCCCGACCACGCGGCGAGCACGTCGTGCTCGGGCGCTCCCGCGAGCGCGGCGGCGGTGGGGAACCGCTCGAGGAACGGCGCGAACTTCTCGACCACACGGGCGACCTGCGTCTGCTGGAGCATGAACTCGCTCACCAGGGAGCGGTAGGCGTCACGCCGCCCGAGGGAAGGGACGTGCTCGCGCCACGGGAGATCCCGCGCGCTCGCGCGGAACCACAAGACCAGCGCAGCCGCGACCGCCGCGTCGCGTTCAGGCGTGCTCCATCGAGCGGGAGATCGCGGCTTTGATGGCCTTCCAGTCGGCATCGGGGGACTTGCTGACGGTGAACCAGGCGTCGTGGATGAGGACCGACTTCACTCCGGGGATGGAGAGCAGCATCCGGGCGATCGGGTCGCTCGCGGCGTCGGCGGGGGCGGAGAAACTGCGAGGCCCGGCACCGAGGGAACCCTCCACCACGCACTTGAGGGCGTTGGGGTTCGGGGTCGGCACGAACTCGGTAACTCTCGGGGGCATCGCCTACATCGTTCGTCTGATGGCATCGACGATGCGCTGGGCTGTACGGACGTTCGCGAACCCGGCCTCGGCGTCGATGACGGGGCGCTCGCCGGTCCGGACCGCGTCGAGAAAGGCCCGGATCTCCATGACGATCGGCTCGGCGTCGTCGACCAGGAGCTCCTCGATGTTCACGAGCTGATCCCACTTGAGGCTGGTGAGATCGTGGCCGTGCGCGAGCTGCTCGCGCATCTCGCGCATCTGCAGCTCGTTCGCGATGCGGCGGATCATCGTGCCCTTCTTGGCGCCGTAGTCGATCTTGATGTACGCGTTCTCGCCGGTGATGCGGGTGACGCGCTCGGTTTTCATCGCGAGCCGGCTCGCGGTGACGTTCGCGACGCAACGTCCGTGGGGCCCGTCGAACTCGAGCCAGGCGTTGCAGAGGTCCTCGTGCTCGGTCACGACGGCGACGCCCGCCGCGCGGATGTAGTCGGGCTCACGCCCGCCCATCAGCATGAGGACCACGTCGATGTCGTGGATCATCATGTCCATCACGACGCCCACGTCCACGCTGCGGAAGCTCATCGGGCTGACGCGGACAACCTGCATGAAGCGGGGCACGATCGGGGCGCCGGTCGCGGCGGCCTTCTGCATCGCCCGCATCACGGGGTTGAACCGCTCGATGTGACCGACCATGAGGCAGCAGCCGGTGGACTCGGCCAGGTCCTTGAGCTTCTTCGCCGTCTCGACGTCCCCCGCGAGGGGCTTCTCGATCAGGCAGGCCACGCCCGCGGTCAGCAGAGGCTCCGCGGTGGCGTGGTGGAAGGTGGTGGGCACCGCGACGCTCACGGCGTCCACGCCCGCGTCGAGGAGCTGCTGAACGGTCTCGAAGCCGCGGCAGTTGAACTGGCCGCAGATCTCGGCGCGCCGGGCCTGGCTGGAGTCAACCACGCCGACGAGCTCGCAACCCGCGAGCTGGGAGTAAACCCGCGCGTGGTGCCGTCCCATGCGGCCGACGCCGACGACGCCGCATCTGACCGGTCTGCCCCCGAAGCGGTCCTCAGCGGTGAGGACGACTGTGGGAGCCGCCGGACGAGTCGATGTGCTCATGTCTTTCCCCGGGGGGGTCAATCGGTGGCTCAGACCTTGGTGGCCTCGAGCAGGGCGTTCACGATCGTGTCCTTCTTCTGCATCCCCATCCACTTCTTGACGACGTTCCCGTTGCGGAAGATCATAAGGGTCGGGAGGGTGGCGATGCCGTACTTGACGCACACCTGTCGCGAGGTCTCGGTGTCGAGCTTGCCGACCTTGGCGGTGCCCACGCACTCTTCGGCGATCTGCTCGATGGTCGGCTGGAGCTGGCGGCAAGGGCCGCACCACTTCGCGGTGAAGTCGACGAGGACGGGCTTGTCGCTGGCGAGCACCTCCGCGTCGAAGTTGGCGTCGGTGAACTCCAGGAAGTTGGCGCTGGACATTGTGGGTGACTCCGTTCACGGGCCGCGTCTGAGGGCGGCCGCACTAAGCCAGATGCTACGCGACCCGCTTTGGTGACGGCGGGAGATTGGTCGTCGTCGGGCGACGGCCGATCGTACTCCGAACGAGCCAAGGTGTGTGCGGAGGGGTCGCGGACCTGTGGGGATCCTGACGGCTGCCAGTTTGGCACCTACGCGCGGGTTGGCCGGGGGCCTGGCAGTCTAATGGGGGTGCGGGAAAGTCAAGCAGCGGCGGGGAACCGGGCCTGGGAGTGGGGGGGCTGCCACGTTTCGGCACGCCAGTTGCCGAGAGGCTGATGTGGTCAACGTGCGATTTCAACCCGGACGCCATCCCGACACGCCCGAAGGGTGCGGCGGGGGCGGTGCGGGGTTCGGGGGTCGCCTGAATCTCTTGCTGTCCTACGCCGGTTGGGATCAGGATTCCTGGGTGGACCGGTTGCCGCGCCTGCTCGAACCGATGGGAGTGACCTCGGTGCGGGCCGCGTGCGGGCGGGAGGCCTCGGAAGTGATCCGGCGTACGCCGATCCACATCGCGGTCGTGGACTTGGGTCTGCCGCTGGAGGCGGCCGGAGAGTCCGACGAGCCCGATCCGCAGTTTTCGGAGGGAGGGCCCCGCCTGCTGGAGCTCCTGGCTCGCATGGCCGAGCCGGTGCCGGTGGTGGCGGTCAAGCGTGGTCGGACGCACCGGGACGACGCGCGGGATATCGCGGCGGCGCTCCGGCACGGGGCGTTCGCGGTGATGGACCGGCCGCGGGATGTGAACGATTTGAATGTGATGCTGGACGTGCTGCGCCGGTGTTTGGCGAGGCACTACGACGGGCGCTGGCCCGGCGGTGTGTGAACTGGTCCGCTCGGACGGGGTGCCCCCCGGCGAGCGGGGTGTACGGTGAACGAACTGGAGACTTGAACGATGAGCAAAGTTGCAACGACGGCGAAGAAGACCGGAGACATCCGTCCGGTGGGCGACAAGATCCTCGTGAAGCGCGACGAGGCGGCCGGGAAGACCGAGAGCGGGATCATCCTCCCCGAGGGCGCGAAGGACAAGCCCAAGACCGGCACGATCCAGGCCGTCGGCCCGGGCGCGATCAACAGCGACACCGGCGAGCGGATCCCGCTGAGCGTCAAGGCCGGCGACAAGGTCCTGTTCTCGTCGTACGCGGGGACCGAGGTCAAGTTCGAGGGCCAGGAACTGCTGATCATGAGCGAGGACGACATCCTGGCCGTGATCGACTGAGCCCGTGGGAATGGCACCCATTGCCCATTCCCCGTTGCCCATTCCCCTCTTCCCCCATGTCACCCACCCAACTCCGCACAGCTCTTCGGGAACTCAACGGCGAGCGCGACCTCACGGTCGCCTTCGCGGGGGTGTACTCGGTGACGACCGGGGCGGCGTCGATCGCGAACCTCGAGGTGCGCAACGCGATGCTGATCCCGGATGAAGCGGACCACCTGGTGAAGGTGACGGACGGGAAATCGATTTTCATCGTGGACGCCGAGCGCGTCGCGTGGCTCAAAATTAGTTTGAAGTAAGAAAAGACCAGATTCATTCCAGGCGCCCGGCGCCTCCCGGAGAAAAACAATGGCAGCCAAATCCATCGCGTACAACACCGACGCCCGCGAACGCATCCTGCGGGGCGTCCAGAAGCTCGCCCACGCCGTCAAGGTCACCCTCGGCCCCTCCGGCCGCGTGGTCGTGCTCGAGAAGTCCTTCGGCTCCCCGACCGTCACCAAGGACGGCGTGACCGTGGCCAAGGAGATCGAGCTCGAAGACCAGTACGAGAACCTCGGCGCCCAGATGGTCAAGGAAGTCGCGCAGAAGGCGAGCAAGGACGCCGGCGACGGCACCACCAC
>JBMOHX010000008.1:0-27154 GCA_049317625.1 Phycisphaerales bacterium | reverse complement strand
TAGGCGGCGCGATCGGGTCCGCGCCCGGGCCCGGAGAGGTCTTGCTCGATCAGGAACTTGAGGCGGTTGAAGTCGCCTTCGACGCGGTTGAGCGCTTCTTCGGCCATCCGAATGGCGTCGAACCGCGGTTCGCTCAACTTGGGAGCGGCGAGCTTGCGGGCCTCGCTGATCGGGATGGGCGCGAGTTCGTCGACTGGTTCGACGGGTGTGAGCCGCAGCCGCGGAGTAGACATTGTCATTCCCGAACCTCCATCGCCAGCGGAGTCTGCCGGCTCTATGAAGATCGGGAACAGGATGACCTGAGGTCGGTCGGTGCGTGACATACTGATCCCTCGAGCATTCCCCGCCCCGGAACAGTTCGTCCAAGCCGCACGGTCTACCCGTCCCTGGGTCCGCATACGGCTAACTCAAGCATCGGTCGCCTCGGACGCCTCGCATTGAAACCGAGGAAGTTTCCCGCAGAGTTTTATCGTCTGATAAAAACCCCGCGTGACCCCTCCACACAGGTGGATTATCGTACCGATGGCGTAACTCGTTGTCCAAACTTGGGTTCCGTGCCCGCACGCAGGCGTTTGATGTTCCCGCGGTGCGTAAACACCACGAGTGCAGCGAGTAGTGCACAAATACCTACTGTTGGCCACACAGATGGTTCGGACAATTTATGCCCGGTGATCAAGAGCTGAACAACGCAGGCCACGGGGAGCGCGACGCCCGCGGCCATGGACGCGAGGCTCATGTACTTTCCGACCTTGAGCACGATGGCCCAGACGACAAACGCCGCGACAGCGCAGATGGTCAGCACCGGGAAGACCGCGACCAAAGCCCCCAGTGAGGTCGCGACCCCTTTGCCACCCTTGAAGGACAGCCAGGGGCAGAAGACGTGCCCGAGCACCGAGGCGAGCATGACGCCGATCCAGACCAGCATGGGCATCGGCTCGGCGACCCAGTGACCCAGGGTGCCCAGCTTCCAGCCGGCGAGGAGTGTCGGCAACAGGCCCTTGAGGAAGTCGAGCGCCAGACAAAGGAAGAAGTACTTCCGGCCGAGAAGTCGCCCGACGTTGGTGGACCCGATATTCCCGCTGCCGGCTTTGCGGACGTCGACCCCTTTGGCGAGCCCGATCAGGAGCCCGAAGGGAATGGAGCCGGAGAGGAACGCGAGTGGGATAAGCCAGGCCGCGGGGGACATGGGGGGATGGTAACGGAAGAGGGCAATGGGCAGTGGGGAATGGGCAATGGGGGAAGAGAAGGACGGGCAATGGGCAATGGGCATCGGGGGAAGAGGCGGACGGTCAGTGGGGAGTAGGGAGGTCGGAATGGCGCTCGCGTCGCGCTGGTTTGCTGGGGGGTGCCCCACGCGACTCGACCCTGCCCCGCCATATCTCCCTCTTCCCCCATTGCCCACTCCCTATTGCCCTCTTCCCCCCATTGCCCATTGCCCATTCCCTATTGCCCTCTTCCCGCTACCATCCCCCTCTTTTCCAGGAGCTACCCGATGTCGACCGTCAAGTCCATGGATGCGATCATGGCGCTGTGCAAGCGGCGTGGGTTTGTGTTTCAGGCGAGCGACATCTACGGCGGGATCAACGGCTTTTGGGATTACGGGCCGCTGGGGGCGCAGCTCAAGAAGAACCTGCGGGACGCGTGGTGGCAGGACATGATCATGAACCCGTGCTGGGGGCGGAAGGGCCCGGACGGGGAGAAGGTGCGCTGCGTGCCGGTAGAGACGTGCATCATCCAGCATCCCAAGGTGTGGGAGGCGAGCGGGCATTTGGCGGGCTTTGCTGATCCGATGCGCAAGTGCGCGAAGTGCGGGCACTTCGTTCGCGCAGACCAACTCTGGGACATCCTTGCGACGGGCTCTGAGTGGTTCGCCGCGGTGATCCAGGAGTTTGAGCCGACCATCGCCCCGACCCAGGCACCGGCAATCGACTCCGCGAAGCTTGTGAAGTGGGCTCGGTCCAAGGGCAAGAAACTCGCCCCGAACCTCGCGCTGGTCCGCAATCCGGAAGTGACGCTGAGTTGGCTCGCGACGAGGATCACCGGCCAGCCGAGCGCACCCCCGGAGGTGCGTGAGATCATTCAGCATCTCGCGACGGAACAACTGAACGCCACCGGCCTTCAGGATCCGTGCCCCCGCTGCGGCGGCGAGCTTGGTGCGCCCGCGGCATTCAAACTCATGTTCGAGACGTGGGCCGGGCTCACGCAGACCGAGGACAACAAGGTGTACCTGCGTCCCGAGACCGCGCAAGGTGTGTTCCTGCAGTTCAAGAACGTGGTGGACAGCACGCGCGTGAAGGTGCCGTTCGGCATCGGGAACACCGGCCGCAGCTTCCGCAACGAGATCACCCCCCGCAACTTCACCTTCCGCTCCCGCGAGTTCGAGCAGGCCGAGTTGGAGTTCTTCTGCCACCCGAGCGAGTCGGTTGAGTGGTACAAGTTCTGGCGCGACTTCCGCATGGAGTGGTGGAAGGCCATCGGCCTCGCGGGCGAGAATCTCATCCTGCGCGAGCACGACAAGGACGAGCTCTCCTTCTACTCCCAGGGCACCAGCGACGTTGAGTACCGCTTCCCCTTCACAGCGCCGGGCTTCGGCGAGCTCGAAGGGATCGCGCACCGTGGCGACTACGACCTCACCCAGCACGCGAAGCACTCGGGCGCGAAGCTCGATTACTTCGATCAGGACCGGGGCGAGCTGCTGCCCAACGGCTCGAAGCGCGGCGAGCGGTTCGTCCCGCACTGCATCGAGCCCGCGGCGGGTCTTGACCGCGGCGCGCTGGCGATCATCTGCGAGGCGTACACCGTTGACGCCTCGCGCCCCAGCCCCGAGTTCATGAAGTTCCACCCGCGGGTCGCGCCGATCAAGGCCGCGATCTTCCCGCTGGTGAACAAGGACGGCATGCCCGAGGTCGCGGAGAAGTTGTACGACGAGGTCTACGCGAAGTTCGGCCGGACGGGCACCATCGAGACGGATGCGAAGCAGTCCATCGGCAAGCGCTACGCCCGCATGGACGAGGCCGGTTGCCCCTTCTGCTTCACCATCGACGGCGAGACGCTCACCCAGCAGACGGTGACGGTGCGCGACCGCGACACGGGTCAGCAGTCCCGTATCGCGATCGACAAGGTGAGCGAGTTCCTCGGCGAGAAGCTCGGTTAACGAAGTGGCAGCCGTCTCCAGACGGCTGGGTCTGAGCGGCTTTCAACCGCTCTCTGTGTTGGGCATGCGGAATGAAGACGCGGCTGGAAAGCCGCGGAGACCCAGCCACAGGAATGTGGCTGCCACTGCCGGACGGTTCAGGCCTTGCCCATGAACTCTTCGCGGATGATCTTGCCGTTCTGAACGGTGTAGACGCCGATCTCCTCGAACTCCGTCACCACGCCGTCCGCCCTGCGCCGGGCCTGCATCTTGAACCGCACCGCGAACCCGGTCGCGCCGACGAACGGCCCCTCCGCGCTCGCTCCGATGATCTCGTTCTCGCTCAGCCACCAGTTGTTCTTGGCCTCGACCGCGGTGCGGCCGCGCCACTCGAGCTTCGCGCTTCCTTCGCACGAGACAACGTCCGGCGACCAGAAGTTGTTCTCGATCTCCTTCAGCTTGCGGGCGTTGAACATCGCGACGAGCGAGCCGCCGACTTCATCGGGGCCCATGCCCTTGCCGGTCCCGATCGGAACGGGCTCGAGGGCCGACTGCTTCGACGGGGCCTTCTTCACGGCCGCCTTCTTCGGCGCGGCCTTTTTCGCGGGTGCCTTCTTCATCGGCGCCTTCGCGGCGGGCTTGGAGGCCGGCTTCGCGGCCGCCTTCTTGGTGGGAGCGGGCTTGGACGGTGCGGGTTTGGTTTTCTTTGCCATGTGCGGGTTGTACCACAACCCGGCGTGCTCAGCAGCCCGCGTCCCACCGCCCGAAGAAATCCACAACGTCGTCGCCGTCGATGCTCCCGTCGCCGTTGAAGTCGCCCCCGGCCAGCCCCGCGTCCCACGGAGCGAAGAAGTCGAGGACGTCGTCTCCGTCCACGGCACCGTCCCGGTTCACGTCCGCCGCGCAGAAGCAGCCGCGCAGAGGCCGCGCGATCACCGCGTCGAGGCTCCCGGGCATCAGGAACTCGCCGAGCGCGAGGCCGCCGACGGTCACGTCCGGCAGTCCCGCCGAGTCCGGTTGATACGCCGGATCGATGCGGGAGCGGCGATAGAGAATCGAAGCGCCCCCGAGGAAGGTCTGTCGGGCGCCGCGCCGATAGGCGTGATAGGCCGCGCCGACTTCGGCCGAGCGAGCGCCGGTGGCATCGAGCGAGAGCGCGAGCAGCGAGGTGAAGGTGGTCAGGTCGCCCGGATGGTTGCTGAAGGAGTCGGCGTTGTACCCGCCCCAGTCGGAGCGTGTGGTGCCCGCGCTGAAGACCGTGTAGTACTTGGGCGCGTTGTCGTCGGTCCACGCGGCGCTAGAGAGGCGGAGGTTCGCGACCTGCGTGCGCCACGCGGGGTCGGCGCGGAAGGCGGCGCTGGTGATCGCTCCGTACGCCGTGATGAACGCGGGGAGGTGGCCGCCGCCGAAGCTCACGGTCACCGGTCTTCCGGTGACGATCGACGCCTGGCTCCAGTTGGAACGCGTCGTCCAGCGCGTCGCCGCGTTGTCGCCGATGGCACCACCGAAAGCCCCCGCTTGCTCAGCGAACATCAGCCCCTCGTGCCAGCCGGTGCTGAACGACGACACGAGGGGGCCGCCGGAGGAGAGCGACAGGAGCGCCATGCGCGCGTCACCAGCGGTGAAGTACGAGTCCCAGTTCCGGATCGAGCAGATGATGGCTCGCGCGGAGGCCTCGATGTCGGGGTCGTTGGGGTATCGCTGCCAGGCGTGGTCCGCCGCGAGGACGATTTTCATGGTGCTCATCGTCGCGTAGCCGTCGCCCCAACCCGCGTCTCCGCCGGTCGTGGGGTTGAGCCAGTGCCAGAAGATGCCGTCGGCGCTGCGAAGCGGCCCCACCCCATCGGGCGCGCGGTCCGCGTACCGACGGAGGATCCGGGCGATGTCGGCGTGCGCGGCGGGGTCGGCGTTCACGCGCTCGGACATCAGGAGCATCAGCACCGTCCACGCCGCGGCGTCGGGAGTCGCGGGGTGAAACCTGCTCCAGCCGAGCTGAACGTCGGCGTCGATGACCCAGCCTGCGGGGTTGATGAGCCCGCGCGCGAAGGCGACCTGCTGGTTGAACTCGTCCTGGGCAAAGGCCTCGAACCCCAGCCGGGTGTCCGCGGTGTCGGTCATGCGGCGGGCACCGGCGGCGCTGCCGATCAGCATGGAGCCGTCGCAGGCCGCGGCGAGAGAACCGAAGCCCGTGCCCGAGGCGTACGTCGCCGGTGCCCACGCGCCGGTGGCGTTTGCCTGGGCCGGCGTCGCGAATCCGATCTGTGTCGGCGAGAGGCTGCTCACAAAGAACAGGCCCGCGGGGGATGCGCCGTAGTGCGTGGCCCAGGTCATGGTGTCTGTGGGGCCGGTGAGCGGTCCGGCGGTGAACACGAGCGGCGAAGAGAGTGCACTCGCGCGGTACAACTGACCGCCGGCCTCCGCGTAGAGCGCCGCGTTGTCGCGGTCGATGGCGAACGTCCGCACGCCCTGCAGCGCGGTGGTGCTCAGCGGGGAGCCGGCGAGGTCGTTGGCGTTGGCCCGCAGGACCCGCACGCGCGTCGGCTCAGAGACGAACAGACGGCCGCGGTGGTACGCGATCGCCGGACGCTGGGAGGCGGAGACGTTGCCGAAGTCCGCGGTGGCGAACACGCGGAGGTCGTCGGTGTGGGTGTCGTACCTGAGGACGAGGTCCCCGGTCGCGCCGTTGTCGTCGTCCCGTACCGCGATGAAGAGCAATCTGCCGGAGTCCGAGAAGCACATCGCCGAGGGGCCGTCGAGGGAGCTGCCGAGGCTCAACGATGTTCCCAGGGTTTGGATCTGGGCTCGGGTGATGGTTCGCACCGGGGTGCCCCGGATATCACGCATCTCTACCACGTCGGAGACCGCGTCCGCGACGGCGAACAGGCCAGCGAGCGGGGCCGCGGCGGTGATCGGGGCCGTTGAGAGAGGCGGCCCTCCCCAGTTCCAGGCGGCGTCTTGGGGCGACGCGGAGACGGAGGCGGCGCAGAGGCTGACGGCGGTGATACGAAGCAGTGTGGGGTGCATCCGCGGGCACTGTACCGCGGGGGCGCGCCGAACGGAAGCGAAAACGGGCTCAAGCCGAGCGGGTCTGAGAACCGGCGGCCTGACCGAGCCATCGGCGCGCGGTCTCGACGAGGCGGACCCTGTCGATGGGCTTGGTCGTGTAGTCGTCGCATCCCGCGTCGATGCACTTGGCGCGATCCTCGGCCATGGCGTGGGCGGTGAGCGCGACGATGGCGAGGTGTGAGCCTCGCTGACGGAGTGTGGTCGCGAGCGTGTAACCGTCCATCTCGGGCATCTGCATGTCGGTGATGAGGAGCCCGAAGGGAGTGCCCGCGGCGTCGGCTTCTTCGAGCAGGCGGAGTGCGACGGCGCCGTTCTCGGCGACCGTGACGTCCGCGCCGGCCTTGCGGAGGTGGAAGCCGATGAGGCGCTGGTTGTCCGGACCGTCTTCGGCGAGGAGGATTCGGCCCGAGAGCGGAACGGGAGTCGGCGCGTTGAGGCTCGGCTCGTGCCGGGCCGGCTGCACCGACTCCAACGTCGCAACGGGAGTGGCGTCGGGCGCTGCTTGGATTGGGAGCCAGACCCTGAAAGTCGAGCCACGGTCCGGGGCGGATTCCACCAGTTCGACGTCGCCGCAGAGCAGCTGCGCGAGCCGGCGGGAGATCGCCAGGCCAAGGCCGGTCCCCCCGAACCTCCGGCTCATCGTGGTGTCCGCCTGCGAGAAGGGCTTGAAGAGTCGCTCGGTCTGTTCTGCGGACATCCCCACTCCCGAGTCCACCACGTCGACGGTGAGCACCCCGTCGCGAACGCCCGCGCGGAGCAGGACCTCGCCCCGCTCGGTGAACTTGATCGCGTTGCCGCAGAGGTTGATGAGAATCTGACGGAGGCGTGTGGGGTCGGAGTTGACCTTGGAGGGGATCGGAGAGGTCAGCTCGCAGCGGAAACGCAGGCCCTTCTGGCCCGCGCGCGGCCGGAGCAACGAATCGATCGCGCAAAGGAGCGCGGGCAGATCGCACTCGACGCTCTCGACTTCCATGAGCCCGGCCTCGATCTTGGAGATGTCGAGGATGTCGTTGACGACGACCATGAGGTGGTCGCCCGCTTTCTTGATGGTGTCGACGAGCTCGGCGCGTCGACCCGGCGCACCGGGCGAGTCCGGGTCTTCGCGGAGCAGGTCGGAGTAGCCGAGGATCGCCGTGAGGGGCGTGCGGATCTCGTGGCTCATGTTGGCGAGGAACTCGCTCTTGGCGCGGTTCGCGGCCTCTGCGGCGTCTCGCAGGCGGGCCATCTCGATCTGGCGTTCCTGGCGTTCGGTGATGTCCGAGTGTGTACCAACCAGCCTGACGGCGGCACCGGACTCGTCGCGCGACATCACGCGGCCCCTCGACAGGAACCACCGCCAGCCCCCGTCCGAGTGACGGATCCGGTAGAGCGCCTCGAACGACCCCCGCGCGCCCGAGAGGTGCCCGCGGACCGCGGCAACAGCCTCGGCCCGGTCTGCCTCGTGGATCAAACCGACGATCTCCTCGAAGGTCAGCGGGGCCTGGTCCTCTTCGAGCCCGAGTTGCGTGAGCCAGCGCGAATCGACGAGCACGTAGCCGGTCGTGGGGTTGAAATCCCATGAACCCAGGTCGCCGCCAGCCAGGGCGAGCTCGAAGCGCTCCCGCTCCTGCTCGAGCATCTGAGAGGCTTCCAGCAACTGCGTTTCTGATCGCTTGCGATCGGTGATGTCGCGCAGGAAGGCGCTGAAGGACACGCCGTCGTCGGAGTGGTTCGCGGTCATCGCGAGCTCGATGCTGATCTGCGTGCCATCCCTGCGCACGGCCTGGAGTTCCACACGCCGGCCGAGCAGGTTGGCGTCGCTGCGAGCCAGGAGCTCCCAGAAGTCCGCCCGCGGCCCGCCCTCCTCGCGGGGCGGGAGGATCAACTCCGCAACGTCGCGCCCCATCGCCTCCTGCGCGCTATGCCCAAAGGTCTGCGCGGCCTGGGAGTTCCAGTGCGTGACCCGGCCGTCCGAATCTGTGCAGATCACCGCGTCGAGCGCGGTGTCGATGATCCCGCGGACACGGGCCTCGTTCCGCGCGAGCCGCTCCTCGGCCTCGCGCCGGTCGTGGATGTCGATAATGACACCGTCCACGAAGACCGGGCCGTGGTCGTCGAAGACGATGTGCCCCTTCTCGTGGACCCACCTCGGACAATCGCCCCCGCGCTTGACCACCCTGTACTCGACGTCGAAGTTCCCGGTCCCCGACTCGGCGAGCGTGCGGGCGGCGTGGCGGGGCTCGCGGTCCGCGGGCATCACGAGTTCTTCGAGGAGCCCCGGCGACTCCTGCAGCATCGCCGGGGCGACTCCCAGTACCTGCGTGCTCATGTCGCTCGCGAAACTGAACCGCTCTCCACCCCGGAGCTCCTGCCGGTAGGTGACGCCGGGGTTGATCTCCACCAGCGATCGGAACCGCAGCTCCGCGTCGGCCAGCGCTCGGCCGCTCTGTCTCAGTTCGGCCTCGTGCAGGTCCATCGCGTTTAGCAGAGAGTTGAGTGCCCGGCCCGCGGTCCCGATCTCGTCGTGCGCAGCCACCGGCACCCGCGCGGCGAGTTCCCCCGCGGCGCGCCGTTCGATCGCTGCCGTAAGCGACCGCAACGGTGACAGGACCACGCGCCACAGCAACGCGATCGCGAGCGAAGCCTGCGCGATCGCGCCAACAACTGCAACGCGCACCGCCGCGTTCGATGCGCTGTCCACCTGGCTGTCGAGGTGGGCCTTGTCGAGATGGACCATGCATGCGGCCCGCAAGGGCCTCGACCCGGACTGGATCACGAGCGGCGCGCTCACGTCCACCTCGTGCTCGTGCTCGTGTACCCCGAGATGCTCGGTCCCGCCGCGCAAGACCGCGGCCAGATCCTCCGCAACATTCAGAGTCGGCAGCTGGTCGAGCGACTTCCCGCGCCAGTCCTCTCGTGTGGAGGCGAACACCCGCGGCACGCCTCCCGGAACCTCCACGACGACAGTGATCAGGGTGAGCCCGCGGGCTTTGACGAGCGATTCCACGAACGCTTGCGTCCGCGCTTCATCACCCTCGGCGCGGGCAACGGCCTCAACGGCTGCCGTGATCGCTCTTCCCCGTTCCAGCTCGCTCTCGCGGACGAGTTCGGCGGTGCGGCGGGACTCCGCCCGCGCCGCGAGCAGAGCGGCGACCATGCCCAGCGAGAGCATCGCCGCTGGCAGAACCAGCCACAGCGGACGGGCGCGGCGTGGGCTTGGACTTGCAGGCTGAGCCACGCTCAGCGCCGTGGGTTGGGTGGTGGGCGCATTCATCGGGGGGAAGACAAGGTCACCGTCATATCGGCACGGAACCCCCCCGAGTTGAGGTGTCGTGCCTGCTGAGACCCCAACCTTCAGCTACCGTTGGGGCCGTACCGAGTTTGCGAACAGACGCCTTACTCACCCGTCGCGGAGCACCCCATGGCACACGCAGGCCCGCCGGTCCGACTTCAGACGTTCCCGCGAACTCCGGCCGAGCGGCTCTCTGCCGCGCTCGCGCGCTTCGCATCGATGAGCGCCGCGGGCGGGGTGGTGCTGGTCGCGGTCACCGTCGTCGCGATGGTCTGGGCCAACTCGCCGTGGGCCACGACCTATGAGTGGCTGTTCCATGAGCTGTACCTGGTCGTGCGGCTCGGCGAGTTCGGCTGGAAGGCCTCGGTCGTTCACTGGATCAACGACCTTCTGATGGCGGTCTTTTTCTTCTTCGTAGGGCTCGAGATCAAGCGCGAGGTGTTGTTCGGCGAGCTGCGCAGCATGAAGCGGGCGGCGCTGCCCCTCTTCGGCGCGGCCGGCGGGATGGCGGTCCCCGGCGCGATCTACGCGATCGTCAACCTCGGCGGCGATGGGCTGCACGGATGGGGCATCCCCACCGCGACCGACATCGCGTTTGCGCTGGGGATCATGGCGCTGCTGGGCTCGCGCGTGCCGGCGGGGCTGAAGCTCTTCCTCACCACACTCGCGGTCGCGGACGATCTGGGCGCACTGCTCGTCATCGCGGTGTTCTACACCGAAAGCCCGTCGGTGGCGAACCTGTTTCTCGCCATGGGCGCACTGGCGGTGATGTTCGCGATGAACCGCCTCGGCGTGCGCTCGGCGTTGCCGTACGTGCTCGCGGGCGGTGTCGTGTGGTGGTTCATCCACAACTCCGGGGTTCACGCGACGATCGCGGGCGTGCTGACGGCGATGAGCATTCCCAGCGACGCCCGCACGAAGGTTGGTGCCGTCGCACACTTTGTGCGAGAGACCGCGGGCGAGCTCGAGCGCACCTCCCACGCTGCCTCGCCGATGCTCTCCGGCAATCAACAGGCGCAGGTCGACGGCATTCAAGACGCGTGCACACAAGCACAGTCGCCGCTCCAGCGCCTCGAGCACAAGCTCGTGCCTTGGGTCGGGTTTTTCATTGTGCCTCTCTTCGCGCTAGCCAACGCCGGGGTTCCGCTCTCGACCGGTGACACACCCCTCGCCGCGGTGGTCTCGTCGCGCGAGTGTCTGGGCGTGGCGCTGGGCTTGATCATCGGAAAGCCGGTGGGCATCCTCGTCGCCAGCTTCGCGGCGGTGAGGCTCGGCGCGGCATCACTCCCGTCGGGCGTCACGATGCATCACGTGCACGGCGCCGCGTGGTTGGGGGGCATCGGGTTCACGATGTCTCTGTTCATCGCGAACCTGGCCTTTGTCCGCGGGGGCGAAGTCAACACCGCACAGCTCAACGCGGCGAAGGTCGGGATCCTCGCGGGGTCCACCGTCGCCGCGGTGGTCGGGCTGCTGGTACTGCGCCGTGCGACGCGGCCTCGCCCCGACGGCAACTGATGATGCGGGAGCGATGCAACCGTCGGCCGGGACCGGCGTAGGGACATGGGTTGATGTTCGACGCGTCCCGGGTTCTCCGTGACGCCAGCCCAAGGATTCGTGCGGTCCCGCGAGTGCTCCCAAGCCCCCACCTATAGAGAGGGGAGGGTGGTTTGACGCGCACGGGGGGAGCTCCGCCGCGCGGCCTCCACGGGCATCGCGGCCGTGCGCGATGAGGACGCTCGCGGCCGCTTGCGCGACCGGTATCTGTGTACCTGGCGGGCAACGACAACCCCCGACCTTTCGGCCGGGGGTTGATCGCGTCAAGTCAAGGAGCGAATCCGGGCGGCCTCGATCACCGCCGGCGGCGGGCGACGGCCAAGGCACCGAGTCCCGCGAGGAGACCCGCGCCCGGGGCGGGAACGCTGACCGGGAGGATCTGGTCCTGGCTGCTGTCGTTGCCGAGGCCCAGAACACCGGAGCCAACACCGCCCGAGGTCCCGATGTAGCTGACGAAGGTCGCGTAGTGCGACGTGATCGCCAGGCCCAGCGGCGAGCCGTCCGTGCGGGCGGCACGAAGCGACCCGCTGCTCAGACCGAGGCTGCTCACACCCGCGGCGGAGTTGTAGTCGGTGATGATGTCCCAGATCACCAGCTGAAGAGCCGCGGCGTAGTCCTGTGACACGCTGGCCTGCGAGGGCCAGAACGGCTGGGCGTTGAAGATCGAGTGAATCGCCAGGGCGCGGTCCTCGCCCATCGGGCTCGCGGCCGTGAGATCCGCGATCGGGCTGAGCGTGTAGGTCGTCGAAGAACTCGACACATACTGGCCGAGGTCGACGCAGTAGGTGAACCGGTCGCCGGTGAGCGAGCTCAACGCGCCGGTACCGTCGCTGAAGTTGTGAACGAGCTGCCCCGCGAACAGATTCCGCGACCCACTGTCGGTGGTGACCCGTACGTTGCGGCCGGAACCGGTTCCCACGAACCGCATCTGGACCGTGTCCGCCATCGCGGCTGACGCCACCGCGACAACCACCCCCGAAGCCATCATGCGACTCATCTTCATTGTCAATCCCTCCAGGTATGGTGCCCGCCGCGGCGACCGGCCCGTGCCAGCGTGGATCGCGTCGGGTTCACTGCACCTCGAAGATCATGTATGGCGTGGGGTTTGGCCAGCGGATTGGGCTCTGCGAGCGTTCCGCGAAGGGCCTGCAACGGTCGTACGGCGAACCCCGGCTGGGCACGTCCGCACTCCGATATGATGGGGCTCGCTTCGGAGAAGGAGCTCCACCTATGACGCCCACCACCCCCACTGCTGCCGACGGCCCAGCCGCCGGTTTTGCCCACCTCCACCTGCACACCGAGTACTCGCTGCTGGACGGCGGCAACCAGGTCGACAAGCTGGTTGCGCGCGTCAAGGAACTCGGGATGACCGCGTGCGCCATCACGGACCACGGCAACCTCTTCGGTGCCGCGTCGTTCTACCTCGCCTGCAAAGACAAGGGCATCAAACCGATCCTCGGCTGCGAGGCCTATGTCACGCCCCCCGGTAAGCCCCGCACCGACCGCACCTACTCGGGCGGCGGCGAGGGCGGCTTCCACCTCGTGCTGCTGGCGGAGAACCTTAAGGGCTGGCAGAACCTGATGGTGCTGGGCAGCGAGGCCTACCTGACCGGCTTCTACTACAAGCCACGCGTCGACCGCGAGCTGCTGCTCACGCACAACGAGGGCCTCATCGCGATCAACGGCCACCTGGGCAGCGAGATCGGCGATCATCTGCTCTCCTACCACCGCTCCGGGGACGAGAAGTACTGGGAGCTCGCCAAGGAGAGCGCGCGGTGGCACGCCGCGACCTTCGGTGGAACAAACGACCCCGCGACGTCGCGCTTTTTCATCGAGATGCAGCACCACGTTCCGGAGCAGAACGCGATCAACCCGCTGCTGATCCGGCTCGCGGAGGAACTGGGCCTGCCGCTGGTGTGCGACAACGACGCGCACTTCCTCCGCGCCCAGGACCACGACGCCCACGACACGCTGATCTGCATCTCGACCGGCAAGGGCAAGCACGACCCGGACCGGATGCGCTACACGCCCGAGCTGTACGTCAAGAGCCCGGAGCAGATGGAGAAGCTCTTCGCGCAGTACGGCGGACCGGGCCGGAAGGCGCTGGACGCCGCGGCGGCGATCTCGGCCCGCTGCAACGTGGAGTTGCCGCTGGGGCAGAACAACTCGCCGGCGGTGCACATCGCGATCCCCGAGGCCGGCACGCTGCCGCGCCACGACGACCCCGCGTACGGCGGTGATCTCTCCGGGTGGTACAAGGCCTACTGCGCGCGCTTCGAGGTGCAGCCGTTCCGAGAGCCGCCGACCGCCGAGCAACTCGCGGAGTCGAAGACCAACTGCGACCGCGCGCTGCGGATGCTCGCCGAGGCGGGCATGGTGTGGCGGTACGGCCCGGGGGTACGCGCCGCCGAGGGGGGTGCCGCGTTCATCGCGCGGCTCGAGCGTGAGCTCAAGATCCTCGCCGACAAGAACATCTCCGCGTACTTCCTCATCGTGTGGGACTTTGTGAACTGGGGCCGCCAGCGCGGCATCCCCGCCAACGCCCGTGGTTCGGGCGTGGGGACCATGGCGGGCTACGTGCTAGGGCTTTCCAACGCGTGCCCGGTGGAGTACGGGCTGCTCTTCGAACGCTTCACCGACCCCGATCGCTCCGAGTACCCCGATATCGATATCGACCTTTGCCAGGACGGTCGCGGCGAGGTCATCGACTACGTCCGCAACAAGTACGGCCACGTCGCGCAGATCATCACGTTCGGCACGATGAAGGCCCGGGCCGCCATCCGCGACGTCGGCCGCGTCCTCGAGATGACCATCCCCGAGGTCGACCGCATCGCCAAGCTGGTCCCCGAAACCCTCAACATCGAGATCAAGGACGCCATCGAACAAGAGCCCGACCTCAAGAAGCTCTACGACACCGAGCCCGCCGTCAAGCAACTGCTCGACAACGCCATCCAACTCGAAGGCCACACCCGCCACGCCGGCGTCCACGCGGCGGGCGTCATCGTCGCCACCCGTCCGCTCTCGGAGATCGTCCCGCTCTACAAGCAGCCCGGCACCGAGGGCAACGACATCATCACGCAGTGGGACGGCCCGACCTGCGAGAAGATGGGCCTGCTGAAGATGGACTTCCTGGGTCTGCGGACCCTCTCGGTCATCGAGCGCGCGAAGAAGCTGATCCGGGAGGCGTTGAGCGAGGAGGAGATTTGGGCCGCGGTCGGCAGAGCCCCTGAATACGGAAAGCTCAAAGCAGCAAAGCAGCAAAGCTCAAGTAAAGGCAATCCCGATGAACCCTCTTCATTTGCTGCTTTGAGCTTTGCTGATTTGAGCTTCTCCCACCCCCTCGATCTCGAACGCCTCCAGTACAACGACCAGCGCGTGCTCGAGCTCTTCCGCCGGGGCGAGACCACGGGCGTGTTTCAGTTTGAATCAGGCGGGATGCGCCGGCTACTGGTGGAGATGAAGCCCGACCGGCTCGAGGACCTCATCGCGGCCAACGCCCTCTTCAGGCCGGGCCCGATGGACCTTATCCCTGACTACAACCGCCGCAAGCACGGGCAGGCCGAGGTCCCGCTGGTCCATCCGATCGTCGAGCAGTACACCGGCGAGACGTACGGCGTGATGGTGTACCAGGAGCAGGTCATGCAGATCGTGCACGGCCTGGGCGGGATCAAGTTGCGCGACGCGTACACGCTGATCAAGAACATCAGCAAGAAGAAGCACGACAAGATCGAGAAGGAGCGCCCGAAGTTCGTCGACGGCTCGCAGAAGCAGGGACTCAGCAAGGAGAAGGCCGAGGAGCTCTTCGAGCTGATCCTGAAGTTCGCGGGCTACGGCTTCAACAAGAGCCACTCGACCGGCTACGCGATCGTGGCGTATCAGACCGCGTACCTCAAGACCTACTTCCCGGCGCAGTACATGGCGGCGTTCCTCACCTACGAGGCCGGCGCGAGCAAGGTCAGCGAGTGGATCCCGTACCTCGAAGACTGCCGTCGCACCCGCGCGATCGACCCTTCGACCGGGGCCACGGTCCGCACGGGGATCGAGGTTCGCCCCCCGGACATCAACCTGTCGCAGCAGGACTTCGCGGTGGTCTTCGACGAGAACGAGCCGCGTGACGCGCGGCACGGACACATCCGCTTCGGCATGGGGGCGATCAAGGGCGCGGGCGAGAAGGCCGTCGGCGCGGTCGTCGCCGAGCGCACCAAGGGCGGGCCCTTCACCAGCCTCTTCGACTTCTGCGAACGGCTGCCGCCGGGTACGGTCAACAAGGCCGCGCTCGAATCGCTCATCAAGTGCGGCGCTTTCGATCGGGTGCACGGACGGGAGCACCGCGCGGCGATGGTCGCGTCGATCGAGCAGGCCCTGAGCGCGGGGGCCTCCCTCGCCGCGGACAAGGCCGCGGGTCAGGGGGCGCTGTTCGGATTCGGCGCGCCAACGGTGGTCTCGGCCAGGACCACGGGCGGCACGCTGGCGCGGGCGACACCGTGGAACGAGGCGGAGACACTCGCGTTCGAGAAGGAAGTACTTGGGTTCTACGTCAGCAGCCACCCGCTGGACCGTTGGCGCCGGTGGAGCGGCGCGTTCACGACGACCACCACCGCGGGCGTGAAGGAACTGACGCAGGACACCCGCGTTGTGCTGGCCGCGATGGTGCAGTCGTCGCGCACGCTGGTCGTGAAGCAAGGCCGCAGCGCCGGGCAGAAGATGGCCATCCTGACGGTCGAGGACCTCAGCGGGGCGTGCGAGGCAGTCGTGTTCACGGAGGCCTTCGCACGCTACGGGCACCTCGCCGAGGCGGAGAAAGTTGTGTTCGTCCTGGGCCGCATCGACACCAAGAAGGGCGAGCCGCAGATCATCGTCGACCGGCTCGCGCCGATCGAGTGCGTGCCCGTCGAGCCGGGGCGGTTCAGGGTGATGGTCGACGAGCAGACGCTCAACGGCGGCGCGCCCGCCGCGCTCGAGCGCGTGGCGGAGCTGATGAACGCGAACGTGGCGAAGTACGCGGAAGCGGTGAAGGCCAAGAACGCGGACGAGCGGGCGCTCACGTTCCCCGTTGAGCTGATGATTGGCGTGGACGGTGCCGTCGCAACCCTAGCGACAGACCCGAGACTCAAGATCACCCCAGACTCTGAGTTCGTCGAGCAGTTGGTCGATGAGCTCGGCGACGGCTCGATCCGCGTGGCGGGGCTGGTTGTGGAGCGCGAGAAGAAGCAGCAGCGGTGGTCGCGCAGCAGCCGGGGCGACGACGAGTTCTAGGCCCGCGTCGGCTCCGGCGCTACTTCGGAACGGGTCCCTGTGGGAGTTTCGGCTTGAGCAGGTCGGGGAGGTTGATCAGGTCCTTCGCCTTTCCTTCGAGGGCCTTCTGCAGCAGCTTGGACCAGCCGCCGTTGCGTTCGAACTCGGCCATGATCAACTGAGTGTCCGGGAGGAGCGAGGGCTTCGGGGCGTTGAGCGGGCCACGGGTTCGGAAGGGGACCAGCGGCACATACTCGCGGACCGCGCTGATCACTTCCGAAGCGCCGATCAGCGGGTTCGAGCCACCGGGGAGCAGCTTCACAATGGAGCCCACGGCCTCGTCCGCGAGCATCGTCGCGGGGAGCCAGGTGATGATGTCCACCTGGTTCGTGACGAGGTTCACCTCGCCCTCCAACTCGATGGTGAACTCTCCGAGCGGGAACTTGTACCGCTGGAGGTTTCCAAGCCCGTTGGTGAAGGACACGTACACCGGCAACAGCCGCTGACCCACGACGCCCTTCTGCTTGATGATCTTGTCGCCCACCAACTCGCCGAGGCCCTCGCTCAGCTTGAAGTCGATCTCGCCCGGGTCGAGCACGACGGCGCCGTTGAGTTTCGACATGTCGTTGTTCATCGGCACGTGCAGCTCGGTCGCGCTGATCGTCGCGGGGCGGTGGGTTTCCCTGTTCTTCTCCACCGATTCGAAGATCGGCACGCTGCCGAGGTAGCGCGCCGCAAGGGCCCGTGTCACTTCGACGACATTCACCTCGATGGGCGCGCTCGTGTTGAAGATGTTGTCCGCGATGCTCCCCTTGACCGTGGCGCTCGCACGCGGCGAGGTCGCGCGGACCTCGATAGCCGGCCCCGCCCCGGCGCCGAAGTTCTCGAGCGGGACCCGCTTGGCCTCCACGAACACGTTCACGTTGTCGCCGAGGGCGTCGACCAGCATCCCGTCTTTCTGGGCGAGTGCATCCACCAACGCCGTGGGGATGCCCTCGATGTTGCCGCCGACAGAGAGCAGCGCCTTCGCGAAGTCGAACGCGCCGTCCTTGTTCACGACGTTCTCGAACTGCCCCGCGAGCCTCAGCGGCTTGGTTGTCTTGTACTCACCCACGCCGGCCGAGGCGGCCTCGATGAGGAATGTCAGCGGCGGCGTCGGCGCTGACGCGTCGGTCGCGGCCCTGAGCACAAGACCGGCGACCGTGATGGCCCGCCCCTTCCCATCCATCATGTTCAGCCCCGCCGTTTGCAGCGACGTGTTCACCGCGAACTTCGCGGCCTTGGTCCGCGGGAGCGTGAACGAGTTGATCGTGAGCTCGAACGTCGCCGGCTCGCTCATCGTGAGCTGCGATTCCGGCGAACGCGCGGGCTCTCCGGGCTTGGGCTTGTGCTCCATCAGCGCGTTCACCGTCTTGGGTTCGACCCTCAGCGTGAACTTCGCCGGATCGGTCACCGCGATCGACACCGGGCTGATGACCGCCTTGAGCGGGCCGTTGGTCCGCAGGTTCTTCGCTTCGAAGTTCGCCGCGACGTTGATCGTGGCGGCGTTGAAGTCCATCGCGCCCGTCGAACCCGCGGGCGGGAGCGCTGAAGCGTCAACCCGCACGCTGGCACTGGCACCCAATGCCCCCGAGTAGAGCCCGTCCTGCCCGAGGATCTGTTCCAGTTGGCGCGTGTCGAGATCACTCAGTTGGACACTCACGTTCGCCGGGCCCGCGGGCTTGCCGGCTTCGAGCTCGGCTTGCGCGGAGAACGCGAGAGCGCACAGCTGGCTATCGGCAGGGCCAATCACGTTCCCACCGAGCGTCACCGAAGCCGTCCTCGCCCCCGGCTGACCAACCCCAAGCAAGATCGCCACGGGGGTACTCGCGGTGACCTTGAGTCCTTCGATGCCCACTCGCCCCAGCGGCCGCTGGGAGCCGTCCGCCTGCTTCATCGAGAGCCCGTCCACCAGCGTGCGGCCTTTGGCCTCGATGTTCAACCCCGCGGCACCGGCTTCGAGCCACCTCGGGTTCGACGCCGAATCGAGCGCGACAGAGATCGGCGACATGGTCAGCTCGATCCGTGTCGGCGCCGCCAAGCGCGGCGCGCCCTGAATGTCCGGCGCAAACTGGCGCAGGAGCGCTGAAACCGTGCCTTCGTCCACGGTCGTGGTGACCGTCGCCGACTTCAGCGAGAGCCGCCCGGGCTCCATCCGCGTGCTCACGCCCGCGTCCAGCCGCTGGGCCTTGGCGCTCACCACAAAGTCGTACCCCTGGCCGTCCCGCACGGGCGTCGAGGTCACTGCGACGGAGACTGTCGGCCCGACCGCCCCGGTCAGAAGCCCGACCAGATCAAGGGGCTTCTGGCCCTCGACAGCCTTGCCGCTCCCGGCCAACGCGGCGGCTTCCACCGGCACGTTCGTCAGGTTCAACACCCCTTCGGGCCGGATCGACGCGACGTCGGCAACGACCGAAGTACCTCCGCCGGGCAGCGCGCGCGGTGCGACCAGCATGCCGGGCACGTCGAACTCACCGGAAATCGAGAACGGCCGTTCGCGCAGTGTGGCGTCCGCACTCAGGGTCACCTTCACCGCGCCCTTGCTCGTGTCCGTCACGAGGCTGAACGTCCCGAGCCGCACCGGCGATTCGGTCGCCGACAGGGAACGCGCGGTGATCCCGGAGAGACTCACCTCGGTCTTGCTCCGGAGCAACTCGAGCTGGTATCGACCCGTGGCCGGGTCGCGCGGGAGCGCGAGGCCCTGCACGACGACCCTTGCCTCGCCACCCTCTCCGGCCACGACTTCCCAGCCCGTTTCGGGCTTGACAAAGCGCGAAGCGAGACGGCCAAGGCTGGCCAGGCGCACCCGGACCCCGTTCTCCTTCGCCTGGATCCCCTCGTTCATCACCGCGACCTGCGCATCGGCGGTCAGCTCCCGGCTTGTGACCTTGAGTTCAAGGTCGGTGGGAGGGACGCCCGTACCGGTGGACTTTCCGGCCGCCGCGGTGAGCTGCACGTCGAGAGTCGGGCCGAGGTCCGTTGGCAGGTCCAGACCCGCACCCGCGACAAACGGCTGGAGGATCGCGGTCGCGATGTTCCGGATGACCGCGGAGCCTCGGAGCTCGGGCGGCAGGCCCGCGGCGGGCATCCCCTTCGCATCGAGAACCCCGCCGCAGTTCGCGTCGACCGCGATCTCACCGGCCCGCGATCCGTCGATGGCGAGGTCGGTTCGTGCCGCAACCGTCAGCCCGCTCGCGAGGTCCTTCGCCTCGATGGTCACTCCCAACGGAGAGAGCTCGAACGGTTGACGGGCCCGGCCCTCGGCGAGTTTCAGCGTTCCGGCGGTCCGCGTGGTCGCGACCGTCACCTTGACGCCCCCGCCCCGCAGGTCGAGCGCCTTGCCCATCTCGTACGGGACCTTGAGATTCTCGACCTTCACCGAGACATCGGGGAACGCGTCGACCACCGCGGCGTCCTGACCCGCCAGCCCCGCCTTGATCGCGGGCACGAGCTCGGTGAGCGCGTTGCCGGTCACGGTGACTTCGAGCGGAGTCGTGGTGGTCACCTGGCCTTTGGCCCAGGCAAGGTCCGCCGAGGCTCGCGCTCCGGTCGACGCCACACTTGCCTTCGCCGTGAGTTCGCCCATCGCACCCGCGATGTTGACCGTGACCGAGAGCGTTTGGCCCAGACCAGCGACCAGGTGCGGCGACGCCGCGTCCGCGGCTCCGGGCACGAATGCTTCGAGCAGCGCGACCGGGAGGTCCTTGATCTCGACCTGCGACTCGGTCTTGATCTTCTTGATCGTCAGCTCGCCGCTTTCGTTCGACCACCGTTCAACCTTGATGTCGGCGAGAATCTCGCCCGCTTTCGAGGGATCCGCCGCGTTTGAGGCGGTCCCCTTGGCCTTGAGCTTGAGCGGCGCTCCGGCCTGGACATTCATTGTGAGGTCGAAGTCCTTCAGGGTCACATCGGCCCCGTTGGCCACGGAGCGATCGGTGTACTGAACTTTCAGGTCCTTGATCTTGAGCGCCGCCCTCAGCGCTTTGGGGATCGCCGGCGAAGACCCTGCGGAGCCCGAACCGCCCCCGCTCGGCTTGCTCGCCCCGCCCTTGGTCGGGGGAGCCAGGAGCCGCTCGAGGTTCATCGCTCCGCCCTGCTCCTTCACGACCTTCACCGACCCCTTATCCAGCACGACATCGCCGAGGTCCAAGTTTCCAGTGGCGAGCGACAACAACCCGGCGTCGACCGACAGCGAGGCCCCCACCACTTCGTTGCCCTTGTCAAGAAGCTGAACACCCGCCACGCGCTGCGGACCCCACCAGCTCAAGGAGACCGAGGCAACCTTCGCCTGGCCCGAGATGTACTTTCCCGCCTGGGACTCGATGATGCCCGGCGCAAACGAGCCCGCGATGGCGGGTGCCAGGGCCACCAGAACAACCAGGACCGCCACGAGCACGCCGAGAACCGAGAGAATCACGGTGCGGCGCTTGGATTTCCTGCGCTGGGCCGCGGCCGCGGGGTCGCGGGCGTCCGCTTCCCGCTGCGACTGCAGGCTCTGGGCCTTCGCCCAGACGTTCTCTTCACTCTTGGGAGAGCTGCCGCTACCCCAACCGCCACCGTCTCTATTGTCGGCCATCGTGCTCCTCCGTGAACCTACTTGGAACCTGATGGTAGGGACGAACGACGACGCTCAAGCAGGACGAGTCCCGCTCCCGCGCTCAGCCGAGCACGGACGACCACTTGTCCCAGTGATCGGAGTACTCGCCGCGTCGGGTCTTGCGGGGGGCGGCGCACACCGAGTCGACCAGCACCCGACGCAGCGCCGCGAGATCATCGATCGCGACCCGCTCGGCGCAAACCCCATCCGCGCTGATGTTGTGCACCCCTTGAACCGGGAAGAGCACCGCCGCGGCCTCGTGCCCGAAGGCCGCGAAGACCCCGGCCTCGGTGCGGTCGATCGGCGCGTCGTGATGAAGGAACGCGCCGCGGTCCAGCAGCGCCCGCTCGAGCGCCTTAGCGCCCCCGGGCGCCACAGCGATCCCGCCGCCCGCGCTCGCCTCCCGCGCATCGACGCAGAGCACCCGCGCACACTCGCCGAGAACGGCAGCCCTGCACGCGCCGATCGCGCCGAGCATCCCGATTTCTTCGGCGCGCGTCAACAGCACCCGCAGGCACGGGGCATCCCGCGACTCTCGGAGAGCTTCGAGCACGCCGAGGCAAACGGCGACGCCGGCCATGTCGTCGCACGCGGGACCGAGGACAGAGGCGTCCTCTACGCGGCCGGGGCCGACATCGAATCCGACGACCTCGCCCACAGAGAGCGGGCCATCAAAGTCTGCCGCGAGCCGCACCGATCCCGGGGTGGCGTCGAGCACTTCCCCGAGCACACCCGGCACGCCCCGCGCGGTCACGACCCCGGTCCGGGGCGCGATCCCTCCGCCGACTGTTCCGCGCCAGAGCAACTCCGCCGCGGGGCCGCGGAGGTGCTCGACGACGAACCCCGGGTGATCGAGGTGGGCGCAGAGGTAGATCGGGTTTCCCTTGTGCTCTCGGACCGGGCGCACCTGCACATTCCCGGTGAGGTCGAGCCGCACCTGGGCCCAGGGGCGGGCCCGCGCCCAGTCCTTTACGAACTCGACCGCCGCGGCCTCGTGCGCCGGCGCCGTCCGCACTCCCACCGCCCGCACGATGTCACCGGTCCATGCGTCCACCCAGGCTCCGATCCTGCGCGATGCGCTCGCAACATTCGAGGATCC
Source organism: Phycisphaerales bacterium (assembly GCA_049317625.1). Taxonomy (GTDB): domain Bacteria; phylum Planctomycetota; class Phycisphaerae; order Phycisphaerales; family UBA1924; genus JBEIUO01. Next base: position 5,160 of record JBMOHX010000008.1, on the reverse strand, counting down.
ATGCTAGGGTGTGACTTCATGCTGCACCCCGCGTTCGAACCCGAACCTCCGGAAGACCACGGCGACGACCTGGTGGTGACGCCGACGGTGGTCATCCCCTCGGACGCGTTGCACTATTCCTTCGCGCGCAGCTCCGGCCCGGGCGGGCAGAACGTGAACAAGCGTTCCACGAAGTGCGCGCTGCGCGTCGCGCTCGCCGAACTCCCGCTGAGCGCCGAACAGTTGGCCCGTCTGTGCGCCATGGGCGCCCGATACGTCACGGAGGACGGCGAGCTTGTGATCTCGTGCGACGAGCACCGCAGCGCACCGCGCAATAAGCAGGGGTGCGCGGACCGCCTGCGCGAACTCGTGGCGGGATCGCTCATCGCCCCGCGTGTCCGCAAGGCCACGCGCCCCGGACGCGGGGCTCGGGAGCGCCGGCTGGGCGACAAGCGTGCCGACTCAGAGAGAAAGCAGCGGCGGCGCGGCGGCCGTGACGAGTAGCGATCATCCCGGCGGGTTGTCGAGCGCGCCCCTCACACGGAAGTCTGGAAACTGCTCCACCCGGGCCCGCCCCCACGCCTTCGTCTCCGCGTGGCCGTCCTGGTGAACGTAGTTCGCGCGGCCCCCGTGCCGGTTGTACTTGATCCAGCCCTGATCGGCGTAGCGTCCCTCGCCCCAACGCACGAGTGCGGACTCCCCGACCCAGGCGTCGTAGTCGTCCTGGCTCACGGATCCGTACGCCTCGTTGTCTTCCGCGTTCATCGCTTCGCTGTTGCGCTCCGAGAACATGATGATGTTCTGGTTCACCGTGGATGCCGAGACCGCGTCTGTCGCGAACCCGCGGAGTGCACCTTCGAGCGCGTAGCGAGCGGATTTGTGGGTGAAGACCGAGTTCAGCAGGTAGCTCTGCATGTTGAGGTTCTCGCGCTCGGCGATCGCCTGCTCCGAGTCCTCCGGTGGCTCCTCGTCGACCGTCTCGATCGCGCCGTTGTACTCGTCGAGCGTCGTCGCGAGCACACGCGACCGCACGGCCTTGTCGGAAGGGCAGAAGCACACGTCGCGCGAGCCCAAGTAGGGCTGAAAGAAAATCGCCCACGGTTTCTCGGCCTCGCTGTGGCCTGCTCCACCGCCTCCGACCTCGCCGATCGATGCCGGCAGTTGATCGACCTGCGTCCCGTCGTCAAGCACCCAACCCTCGTGGTGATGGAACATCCCGCCCTTGTGGTCGTCCATGTACATCCGCGACGACGCGCCGATCTGCCGCTGATTCGAGAGGCACTTGGTCGTGCGGGCGGCGCCCCGCGCTCCTGCAAGCGCCGGGAGGAGCAACGAGATCAGCAGCCCGATCACCGCGATGACCACCAACAACTCGATCAGCGTGAACGCGCGGAGTGCGCGCGTCGGCTCGGTGTGTTCCATTTGCTTTCCTCGTTGCGCGAGTCGGCCCGAGACCGGGGGGCGGCCGGGACCCTACCGCCCGGCGCACGCCGAGCCGAAAGCAATACGGATCCCAAGGCCCCGCGGTTGCGCCGCGGAGTCGGGAATCGCTCGCCCCTTGCTACTCCAGCAGCTCGCCCCAGGCGCCCCGAAGTTCACCCGCCAGTCTGCCCGGCGTTCCGCCCCCGATGGTCCGACCCTCCACGCGCGTCACCGGGAGCACGCCCCAGCTGCTGTTGGTCAGGAAGACCTCGTCGGCCTCGAGCACGTCGTGGATCGTGAGCATCCGGCGCTGCACCTCCACGTCCATCGCGGTGCACCAGTCCATGACCCAGCGGCGCACCACGCCCGGCAGCACCGGGCTCGGCACTATGGCGCGACCTTGGCTCGCGCCCAGCTCTTCACCGGCGTCGTCCGCGACCTCCTGCTCTTCACCGCGTGCGATCGGCGTGCGGAGGACACCACCCTTCGCAATGAAGATGTTGCTCACGCACCCGCCGCACACGTGGTTCGAGACTTGAAGGACGATGGCCTCCGCGGCACGGCGAGCGCCCGCGCGCTGGAGCTCCCGCAGCCGCCCCCAGTAGTTGAGCGTCTTGTGCCCCTGCATCGCGTCCAACGGGTTGGCCTTGAAGTCCGCGACCACCGCCAGCACCCCGTTCTCGAACATCTCGGGCGGGTACTCGGTCGCCGGCTGCGCGACAATGAGGAGCGTTGGCTGCATCGGCTGGCCCCCGCTCTGCCTATCCAGCAGGTTCAGATCACCTCCGGTGATCGTCAGCCGGATCCTGATGCGGGCGGCCTCTGATTCCGCCATCGCCCGCTCCAGCGTCCGTTCGCAGGCCTCGCCAAGCGGGCCCACGCGCAGCACCTCGGTCAGCCCCAGCGTGCGCGCCGAATCCGCGATCCGCGCGAGATGCTCCTGGAGGTGCAGGATGCGGCCGCCGCCCTCTCGCACCGCCAGCATCGTCTCGAACAACCCCACGCCGTGCTGGAAGCCAGCGTCGAACGCGGAAACCCGCGCCTGATCCTTGCCGAGAAACTCGCCGTTCAAGAAGACCGTCGCCATGCCCTAGGGTAGCCGAACACCCAACGCCGACCGTCCCTATCCTTCCCCCGATGATGCGCGATGCCTGGCAATCCACCTCGGCGCGAGCTGGCGAAGGCGTCCGTTTCCTCTTCCGCGGCAGGTCCGCGATCGGGTCGGTCCTCGCGTTCCTTTTCCTGCTCGTGGTGCTGGCGATCATCACGGTCCCCCTGCTGATTCTCGTGCTCCTCATGATGATGGGGATGGCCGTCTCGATGATCGGCCGCGCCGCCGGACGCGCGCTGGGCCGGGCCCACAAACCCAACGGGGTGCTCGACGGCCGCCGCAACGTGCGCGTGCGACTCCCGGATCAGGACGCGGGCTGACTCACCACAGCGTCCGGCCGTGAGCGGGCGGCGGCACGCTGACGTCAACCGGCGCGGGGATCGGGCTTGTGTCATCGGGCGCCTTCGCGGGGGGCGGCGGATCCGTGAGCAAGGGCGCGCCCGCGAGGGACCTGACGCCGAGCAGAGCGAACAGCCCCGCGAGCGCGACTGGCCCCGTGAGCGCCCACCATCGCGTCCACCCGCTGGGGAACCGCGACTCGTCTTCTGTTTCGCGCTCGATGGTCAGCGCACCCATCACCGCGAGCATCACGAGGAGGAAGGGCTCGGTGTACCGCTGCCACAGCTCCACGCTCGCGCCCAGCGCCACCCAGAAGCCCGCGATCGACGCGAGCACGACAAGCTTGTCCCGCGCCCGCAGCGGCCACACCCAGGCCGCCAGGCACCCGGCGCCCGCCGCCGCGAGCAGCAGCATGAGCGGCGAAGTATGCCCGATCGTCGGCAGTTTCGCGGCGAGGTTCCACAACCCGCTCCTGCGCCCGGCGGCGTAGTCGTAGTTGCTGGGCGCGATCACGGCCGAGAGCGCGCCCGAAATCGCCGCGACGATCAATGCTCCCCTCCGCTCCTGCCACATCCGCAGCAGCCGCGGCCACAGGATCGGTGCGAAGAACACGCTGCCGAGCGCGAGCAGAGACAAGAAGAAGCACACACTCGCGGCGTTGAACCCGCCCGCGTACTGTCCCTGGAAGCGGGGCGGCACCAGCCCGCCCCACAGATGCACGAACCGCGCGAGGAGCAACGCCGCGGGGAGGCCGGCGGCGAAGCCGATCATCAGCGGAATGATCCGCGAACGAAGGTCGACCAAGAGCGCGGGCCCGACGTAACGCTCCGTTGACGAGATCGGCGCGAGCCATGCAGACACGACGATGAGCCCACCGGTCCACGCGTGCACCTGACGCGTCGCGACCAAGAGCACCAGCACGCCGCCCATCAGTACAAAGGTGCCCCAGCGCGGCCGCTCGCGCAGCGCGAGCAGCACCATCGCGCTCACCAGCAGCCACGCCATGTTGTCCGGCAAGATGTACGCGGCGGACTGCCCCACGTACAGCGAGGTCGCCAGCGGCCACACCAGCAGCCCGGCGACAACCGGACGCACCCGCCCCGCCAGGCCCCACGCGACCAGCCCTACGAACGCGCTGCCGATCGCGAGCGATCCCAGTCGCAGCACCAGCAGCGACTCGCCCGCGGCCCGGGCCAGCCCCGCGAGCAGCAGGTGGTACGCGGGGGTCGTCGCGGAGAGGTAGTCGTACAAATCAAAGCGGGGCCACTGCTTCAGAAACTCACGGATGGTCGGCTCGTGGTAGAGCACCTGGTCGTACCGCACGCGATCGGGGATTTTCCCCGAGAGGAGAGCGATGATGCCGAGCACCAGGAGGGGTGATGCCCCGAGCAACGCGGCGAATGCCCGCCGGGCGAGAGTGGTGGACGTACTCATTCGCTGGCCCCCTGCGTGAGCCGAGCCCGCACCTCCGCCGCGCTCATGCCCGCCACTCGAGCCACCTTCTCTGGATTGGTCGTACCCACAACGATGGTCACGTCGCGTTCGTCCGCACCGAGCGCTTCGGCGAGCACGCGGCAGACGGCACGGTTGGCCTTTCCGTCCTCCGGCGGTGCGGAGACTCGGATTTTCAACCGCTCGCCGAGCATCCCCGCCACCTCCTCGCGCCTGCTGCCTGGAACAACCTTCAGTGCGATACGGACCGCCCGGGTATCGGACGTCGCCGCGCCGCTGCGTGCGGGTGGTGCGACTTCATCCTGTAGGAACGGCGTCTGCATTCGGTGTGTGTTCGCGGCGGTCTTGAAGATGGGCACGCGCCTTCACGATATCGGTAACTGCCGGGCACTGCGGGGGTGACATCCCAGTGGCGAAAGGTACACTGCACGGACCGAGAATCTCGGGGTCTGACGGACGGTTCTTGAGGAGATCGAGCGGTATGCGTTCAGTTCAGCAGGTCGCGGCCGTTGCCGCCATCGCCCTGGCCGGGATGGCGTGCGCCCAGCAATCCGGCCTCCTCCCCCGAACCACGGGCATGCTGCGCGAGGAAGAAGTTCTGGTTGTGTACGACAGCCGGATCCCGGACTCGCGCGACGTGGCCGAGTACTACGCCGGTTCGGCGGTCGTCCCCGGCGGTGCGGGCGGCCTGAGAGGTGCCCGCGCGGGCGTGCGGGTCTTCGACCTGGCAACCTCCGGCGCGGCGGTGACCACCCCGGGCAACATCACCCCCGCGAACTTCGTGTCACGGATCCGAAACCCGCTGCGCTCCCACCTCACCGCGACCGGGCTGGCGACCCAGGTCCGCTGCCTCGTGT
>JBMOHX010000007.1:0-27242 GCA_049317625.1 Phycisphaerales bacterium | reverse complement strand
GCCCGGAGGCAGCGCGCGGGCTACATTCGCTCCGGGTGCTGCGAACCTCCGATCTCGATTTCGAACTGCCCGACGACCTGATCGCGACCACTCCCGCGGCACGGCGCGAAGCCGCCCGCCTGCTCCTGGTCGGGCGCGACCGGCCCGGGAACGCCACGCACGGGCGGATCTCCGACCTCCCCACGCTCCTTCGCTCGGGGGACCTGCTCGTGGTGAACGCGACCCGAGTGCTCCCCGCGAGACTCGAGGGTGTCCGCGCGGACACCGGAGGCCGGGTCGAAGGACTCTTCCTCGATGGAACCGGCCCCCGATGGAGTTGCATGCTGCGGGGTAAGAGCGTGCGCCCCGGAATCGTCGTGGCGCTGCTCGACCCTCGGGGCGAGCCCACCGGCGTCACGATCACCCCGACAGAGCGGGACACCGAGCAAGGCGCGTGGGTCGTGGAGGCGAAGGTTCGCGGAGTTCCGGTCGAGGACGCGGTCGCTTGCCTGATGCTGGTTGGACGCACCCCGCTACCCCCGTACATCCTGAAGGCGCGGAAGGCGGCGGGGCAGGCCACCGACCTCCCCGACGACCCTGACCGATACCAGACCGTTTTCGCCGGCGCGACGATCGCGGGTGGACCGACAGCGGGCGCGGTGGCGGCACCGACCGCCGGCCTCCATCTCACGCCGGGGTTGCTCGAAGAACTCCGGGCGCGCGGGGTTGGGGTCGCGGAGGTTGTACTGCAGGTTGGGGCGGGGACCTTCAAGCCCGTCGAAACCGAGTTCCTCGAGCAGCACACCATGCACGCGGAATGGTGCAGGATGCCCGCCGAAACGGAGGCTCGCATCCTCGCGTGCCGCGCGGCGGGTGGTCGCGTGATCTGTGTGGGCACCACCTCTGCGCGAACGGTCGAGTCGGTCGCGCAGGCTCGCGAGCAAGGAGAACCGGGCAACGGGTGGATCAGCACCCGGCTGCTCATTTCGCCGGGCTACCGGTGGCGCTGGACCGACGGCCTTCTGACGAACTTCCACCTGCCGCGGTCCACTCTGCTTGCACTGGTCGCGTCGCTCTTTGAGGAGGGCGTACCGGCCCTTCACCGGTTGTACGCGGAGGCGATCCGGGAGCGGTACCGGTTCTTCAGTTACGGGGACGCGATGCTGGTGCTGCCGGCGAGCCACGCGACCGCCCGCGACCAAGCGACCGGGTTGTGATCGGGTCGCGGGCACCCGCTCCCACTTGGGCAAGCGCGCGGAAACCGCCTGAATCAACGAGCCGCGCCGACGTTGCCGCTACACTATCGCGCGGGGCCGCCGGGGGCCGATAAGGGAAGCGCGACAGGACGTCGCGACGGTGTTCGGAAGCCCGAAAGGGAGTTCGTGTGCTTCTCTCTGATCTCGCCAGAGCAATCGCTTCTCGAACGCCGGTGACGTTCTCGGGGGGAGTCCGCGCCGAGCTCGTGCGGGTGTGCGACGTGACCGAGGACAGCCGCACCGTGGTGCCGGGTTCTCTGTTTGTTGCGCGCAGCGGCCGCAAGGCCGACGGCCGTCAGTTCGTCGCCGACGCGGTCGCGGCGGGGGCCGTTGCCGTCCTCACCGATGACCCGGAGCTGACGACCGACGACCCCGAGGTACCGGTGCTCCGCGTGAACGACGTGATGCTGGCGACCGCCGAAGCCGCGGAGGCGTTCTACGGCAGAGCGTCCCGATCCCTGTCGCTCATCGGTGTCACGGGGACCAACGGCAAGTCGACGACGACGTACCTCGTCTGGAAACTGCTCAACGCGCTCGACCGGCGCTGCGGGCTGATCGGCACGGTGATGATCGACGACGGCCGTGAGGTTGCCCGCGCGGTGATGACGACTCCGCCGTCGACGGAGCTCTCGCGGACCTTCGCGTCGATGGCCGAGAGCGGGTGCGTCGCGGCGTCGATGGAGGTCTCCAGCCACGCGCTGCACCAGCAGCGGGCCGCGGCGCTGAACTTCAAGGTCGGGGTGTTCACGAACCTCACCGGCGATCACCTCGACTACCACCTGACGATGGAGAACTACGCCGACGCGAAAGCCCAGCTCTTCGCGGGGCTCCACGCGGATGCGCTGGCGATCGTCAACGACGACGACCCCGCGGCGGCGCGGATGCTCCGCGATTGCCGCGCGAAGGCTCTGCGGTGCAAGGTCGGGACGGGCCCGACTCCCGATGGGCACGCGAGCGTGGAGATCCTCGACCGCTCGATGCGCGGGATGCGGCTGCTGCTGACGGGCCCGTGGGGCGTGATCGAATCGAAGGTCGGGCTCATCGGCGACTACAACGCGATGAACACGCTGCAGGCGGTGGCGTGCTGCTGGGCTCTGGGGCTCAGCGCCGACGAGCTCCGCGCGGTGCTTCCGGAACTGGATGCGCCTCCGGGCAGGCTGGAACGTGTGAGCGACGACGACAGCGACCTGACCGTGTTTGTCGACTTCGCGCACTCTGACGACGCGCTCGCCAGCGTGCTCCAGGCCGTCGGCCGCGTGATCCCGGGGAGGGCGCACGCGGGTGCCGCGGTCCTCGAAGCCGCCGGGGCCAGCCGAGCGCGCGAGGAGATCGGGAAGTTGTGGGTCGTCTTCGGGTGCGGCGGCGACAAGGACCGCACCAAGCGCCCTCGTATGGGCAAGGCCGCGGCGGAGCTGGCGGACGTTGTCGTCGTCACGAGCGACAACCCAAGAACAGAGAAGCCGGGGCAGATCATCGACGAGATCCTGGCCGGCGTGCCGGCCCACCTCCGCGCCAAGGTTTGCGTGCAGGCGGATCGGGCCCGGGCCATCAAACACGCGGTCGAGCACGCGGGGCCGCGCGACGTGATCGTGCTCGCGGGCAAGGGTCACGAGACCTCGCAAATTCTGTCGGACGGCAAGGGCGGGTTGGTGAGCATCGAGTTCGACGAGGCCGGCATCGCGCGGCGTTGCCTCGCGGACCGAGGGGGGGGATGAACGGCCATGGAGTTCTGGAGCAGCGACCATCTTCGGACGGTCCTCGCGGGCCAGTGGGCGGTGCGCCCCAAATCCGCGCTCACCGTGCTCGGTCTCACCACCGACTCCCGCAAGCCCGCGATCGGCAAGGCGTTCCTCGCCCTCAAGGGCGAGCGGACGGACGGGCACGAGTTCCTCGCCGACGCGGCCAGGTCGGGCGTCGCCCTGCTCATCGTGGACCGGCCCGAGCCGCCCGTCGGTGGGTGGCCCTCGGGAGTCGCCGTGCTGAAGGTGGGCAACACCGCGGCCGCCCTGCTGCGGTTGGCCGGGGCCTATCGCCGGCAACTCGAGGGAACCAAGGTCATCGCGGTCGCCGGGAGCAACGGCAAGACGACCACCGTGCGACTCATCGACGGAGTCCTCTCGGCCTCGCGCCGCGGGACCGCTTCGATCAAGAGCTTCAACAACGCGGTGGGCGTCCCGCTCACCATCTTGGCCGCCAAACCGACCGACCAGTTCCTCATCTGCGAAGCCGGCACGAACGCGGCGGGCGAGCTCGAGCAACTCGCGCAGGTCATCGAGCCCGACATCGGGGTCATCACGAGCATCGGTCGCGAGCACCTCGAGGGCTTCGGCGACCTTTCCGGGGTGCTGCGCGAGGAATCGAGCCTCTTCAAGTACCTGCGCAACGGCGGGATCGCGGTGCTCTGCGCCGATGCGCCCGGGCTCGTGGACGCGGTCAAGAGCTTCGCGGGCCGGCTCCTCGGAGGGATCATCACCTTCGGGTTTCACAAGGACGCGGACGTCCGGATCGCGAAGTTCGAGAGCGGCTTCGAAGGCGTGCGGTTCACGCTCCACGACCGCTCCGTCTTCTTCGTCCCCCTGATGGGCCGCCACAACGCCTCGAACGCCGCGGCGGCGATCGCCGTCGGCCGCAGGCTGGGGCTTGCCAACGAGGAGATCGAGGCGGCTCTGGGGAAGACCCGCGGCCCCGAGATGCGCCTCGAACGCCGGGAGATCGCGGGCGTGCGGTTCCTCAACGACGCGTACAACGCCAACCCGGAGTCGATGCTCGCCGCGGCCGAGGTGCTCGACAGCGTCTCGCGCGAGCTCAAACCTACGCGCCGGGTGGTGGTGCTGGGCGACATGCTCGAACTCGGCGAGGCCTCACCGGCTTCGCACGCGGAAGTCGCTCGCGCATTCGGCGGTTCCGCGCCGGACCTGGCGATCGTCGTCGGGCCCCGCTTCACAGCGGAAGCCGCGGCGTTCTCAACTTCCACCCGCGTCGTCGCTCTGCCCGACCTCGCCGATGGGCGCGACGCGACCGCGGCCGCGATGCTCGCCGCTGGCGACCTCGTGCTGCTCAAGGGCTCACGCGGCATCGGGCTCGAGCGCGTGATCAAGGCCTTCGAAGCCCCCAAGTAAAGCCAATCCATGCTCTACCTCCTCTTTGAGGCAACCCGTGACTGGCTCCTTGACATGCACATCGAGAGCGCGTTCAGCGTGCTCGACGAGCTGCTGTTCCGAGCCTCCGCGGCTGCCGGCATCTCGTTCGCGATGGTCCTGATCTTCGGCCGCCGCACCATCCGCTGGCTCACCCGCATGAAGATCGGTGACGCGGGGCTCTCCGACGCGGCGGCGCTCAAGACGCACGCCCAGGCCAAGGCCAATGTCCCCACGATGGGCGGCATTCTGATCATCGGCGCGATCCTCGCCGGGACGCTGCTGATGGCCGATCTCCGAGAGTTCTACGTGCAGCTCGGCCTGATCGTCGCGGCGTGGCTCAGCGTGCTGGGGGGGTTCGACGACTGGCTGAAGCTCACCGCCAAATCACGAGGAACGGGCAGCCGGCAGGGCCTCTACGCGTGGGAAAAGCTGATCTTTCAGCTCGGCCTGGGCTTGCTCGTGGGGTGGTTCTTGTACCGCCAGGGACTGGGAGACGCGGAAGGCGCCGGACAAGACCTTCGGCACGTGCTGAACTTGCCCTTCCAGAAAACCTACGACGGCACGGGGCTCCACCAAGGGCTGATCTTCCTGCCCGCGGGGGTGTTCGTGGTGGTGGCCATGCTCATGGTCACGGGGATGAGCAACGCCGCGAACATCACCGACGGGATGGACGGCCTCGCGGCGGGCGTGTCCACGGCGGTCATGGTTGGGCTCTTCGTGCTCTCGCTGATCGCCGGCGCGCAGGGGATGGCCCAGTACCTGCTCGTGCCGTACATCCCGGGGGCGGACGAACTCGCGGTGCTGGCGGGCGCGACCGCGGGCGCATGTCTCGGCTTCTTGTGGTGGAACTGCTCGCCAGCGCAGGTGTTCATGGGAGACACCGGATCGCTCGCGCTCGGCGGGATCGCAGGCTACATCGCGGTGGTCACACGCCAGGAGATCGCGACGCTGATCATGTCCGGGGTCTTTCTCGTCGAGATCGCGAGCGTCGCGATGCAGGTCGGCTTTTTCAAGGCCACCAAGGGGCGACGGATCTTCCGCTGCGCACCGTACCACCACCACCTCCACCTCGGGGGTTGGACGGAACAGCAAGTGGTCGCGCGGGCGTGGATCGTGACGATCATCCTCGTCGTCGTCGCCCTCGCGCTCGTCAAGGTGCGGTAGGATCCGCGTGATCCCGGCGCAAGCGAAGCACCCGAACGGAGCAGGCCATGAGCACCCCTGAACACCCGGCCCTCGCCACTCTTCGGGCGTTCGTCGACGCCAATCAGCGCCAGGACACCGGAGCGATGCGGGAGTGCTTCTCTCGGAACACCATCGAGGCGGGTGGATTCTCGGCTTCCCTTCCCGAGGGCTTCCGTTTCCAGGCAGGTGCACCCGAGCCCGACCCGCGCGGGGTCGTGATCCCGCTCGACGTCTTCTCAGCGGACGCCGCGGACGTTCCGTTGATGACAATGCGGTGCGTGATGGTGGACGAGCAAGGCACGTGGAAACTCGATCTGCTCGCGACGATGGAGCCGCAGGTCGATGTCATGGAATCCGCCCTGCGCGACGCCTTGCGGCAGGCCGGTCGAACGATGAACGATCTGCTGGACGAAACAGGCGACGCGTTCGTCGAGGCGCTCATCGGACGCGCGATCGATCAGACGGCTCCTGAACCTGGGCTGCCGGAACCATCGGCGGAGTCGGAACACACGGACGCCCGGCCTCAACCGCGGCTCCCCGGCAGCGAGCCGCCGGGGCCGGACGCCGCGGAGCGATGACCGAAAAACAAGACCACCCCGGAGAGACGAGCCGGGGTGGTCAGGATTGATATCAGATCTGGCGAACGAAGTTCGCTCAGGCGCGGCGGCGACGCGCGGCCAGCAGGCCCGCACCGGCGAGCATGGCACCCATGCCCGGAGCCGGGACGTAGAACCCGCGGATCTCACCGCCGGGGAAGGCGGTGGTGTGGATGTTCAGGTAACCGCGGCTCTGCTCCAGGGACTGGATGAGGCGGTTCATCGCGTTCGCGATGCTACCGCTGGCGGTCACAAACGCGGCGTTGTAGGAAGAAGCGAGGGTCAGGTCGAGCGTGCGGTCGTAGGTGCCGAAGGTTCCGCCGTGGGGGAAGCCGGGGAAGGACGGGGTCGGGGTCATCACGCCGGCGGTGCCAGCGAAGGGCAGCGCGGTGAGGCCGTGGATGTGGCAAGCGGACGCGTTGCCGGTCAGACCGGAGAACTGGGCCTGGATCCGCATGGTGGCGAGGTCGAGGTCGATCGTCACCGTGGAGAACCCGGTTCCGGCGGAGCTGTTCGGGGGCGCCTCGTTGGGGCCGGACAGGGTGGTGGTAAAGACCAGTTCGTGAGCCTGAGCCGCGCTGGTGGCCAGCGCCGCCGCGACGATCGCGGAAGCCGTGAGAATCTTGGACATCTATCTCTCCTTCAAGGTCGACCACGAAACCCGAGGGCGGATTGCGGGGCGCTCGTGTACACACCGCCTCCGGCGCGCGCCGGGGCGTTGCCTTTGCATGTCTGACCGCGGGAAGCGCCTTGCACTCTTCGAGCATTTTCTTGGAGTTGGGAAGAACGCAGTTCGCGGGGCTCCGCGCGGTCACGCTCCATAGACCCGAGGTCCTGCCGAAAGCGTTCAGTTTGCGCTTCCGGCATTCGCCGACCGAAACCCAGCGGCGCAGCATTCGGCTATTGTTCGCAACAAGATCGCGGACCGTACGCTTCCTACTGACGAGGAGTTTCGTGCTCGACAGCCTCCTGAGCATGGCCGAATCGCACCCGACCGCACACGCGGTTCTGGTGCTCAGCCTCGTCGTCGTGCTGGGCCTGACGATCGGGTCACCTCGTTACCGCGGGTTGCGCCTGGGCTCCGCGGGGGTGCTCTTCGCCGGGATCGGATTCTCGCACTTTGGCGTGCGCATCGATGCGCGGATCGCCGAGTTTGTCAAAGAGTTCGGCCTCGCGATGTTCGTCTTCATGATCGGGTTGCAGCTTGGCCGGGGCTTCTTCACCGCGATGCGCAGGGAGGGCCTGAGGCTCAATCTACTCGCGCTGGCGGTTGTGCTCCTGGGATCACTCGGCGTCCTCGCGGCAACCAAACTCGGTGGTCCAACGCCCGCCGCGGCCGTCGGACTGCTCGCGGGCGCGACAACCAACACGCCATCGCTCGCGGCTGCGCAGCAGGCGATGGCGGGAGCTGCCGGCGTCAGCGATGAGGACCGCGCGTTCACGGCGATGGCCTACGCGGTTTCCTATCCGATGGGAATCCTGGGAATCATCGGCGCTCTCGCGGCGCTGCGGGTGTGGTTTCGGATCGACCCCGCCGCCGAGATCGCGGAGTTGGCGCGAGAGCGGGGCGGGGAGATTCAACCGGTTGAGCGTCGGACGCTCGTGCTGGAGAATCGCAACTTCGACGGGTTGGCTCTGCGCGATCTCCCTCACATCAACGACTTCGGCGTCCAGGTCGCGCGGCACCAGCGTGCCGGCAGCCAGGAGGTCGCGCTCGCGCATGGATCGACCATACTCCACGCGGGCGACCGCTTCACCGTGGTCGGGACTCCGGCCGAACTCGATCAGTTTGAGCGCATGGTGGGGCGCAGGTTGCCGGAAGACCTTGCCTCGGTCCCGGCCGACCTGAGCCTGCGACGGATCGTGGTCACCCGCCCCAGAATCGCCGGAAAGTCCCTCGCCGAGCTCCACATGGGCCAGGAGCTGGGCGTGAAGGTGACGCGCGTGATCCGTGGCGAGATCGAGCTGGCCGCCTTCGGACGACTGAGGCTTCAGTACGGCGACGTCGTTCAGGTCGTGGGAGAGCCGGCTCAACTCGATCTCGCGGCAGACCTGCTGGGAAACTCCGTTCGCGCGCTGGACGAGACACAGTTCATCTCCGTCTTCCTGGGCGTTGCGCTCGGGGTCGGTCTCGGCCAGGTCCCGCTCTCCCTTCCGGGCCTGCCGGAGCCCGTGAGACTCGGGATGGCGGGCGGGCCGCTCATCGTGGCCATCATCCTCGGACGCCTGGGGACGGCGGGGCCGCTGGTTTGGCATGTTCCCAGGAGCGCCCAGATGGCTCTGCGCGAGCTGGGGATCATCCTCTTTCTGGCCTGCGTGGGGCTGAAGGCGGGTGAGCGGTTCGTGGAAATGGCTCTGAGCCCGCGCGGTGCCGGTTGGCTGGCGGTCGGGCTTGCGGTGGCCGCACTCCCCCCGCTGCTGGTGGGGGCTTTCGCCCGGCGTGTGATGAACGTGAACTTCGCGACGCTTAGCGGCGTGCTCGCGGGGAGCATGACCGATCCGCCCGCCTTGGCGTTCGCAAACGGAATGTGCCGCTCAGAAATGCCCAGCGTGGGCTACGCGTCGGTGTACCCGGTGACCATGGTGCTCCGTATCGTGCTGGCGCAGGTCTTCGTGGTGCTTCTGGTCGGCTGATCTCGATCCCCCGGTGCGTCCAGAAATCGCGGCGGGGGCGGCCGCGGAGATGGGGTCGCCAGTCGCGACCACCCCTCCGCTCGGTGCCGAGAAAAAAACTCGGAACCCACGTGCAAGGTTTGTCGCGAGGCCGACAAGTCGAGAGGGACGATCTCACTCCCCCCACGGCCGGTTCGTCGGTTTGTCGCCGCGCCGCCGGAGAGCTTTTGCCGCGCACCAGCGACCGTTCCATGCCAGCCGCAGCCCCCCATCCCCGCCCGCGATATCATTCAGTTCGCCCCCGGCACGTCCGGGCGCGTTCTGGGCGGTATCCGGGAGAGCAGTCGGTGGCCGAGCCAATTGACGCCACGCATACGACGACGCGGCTACTCGATGCGCTGCACGATCTCCGGAACGAGCCGGTTTGGATTCAGTTCGATGCCCGGTTCAGGCCCGTGCTGGCTGGTCTCGCGCGCAGGCTGGGACTGGGCGGTGCCGATGCGGAAGAGGTCGCGCAGACCGCCCTCGCCGAGTTCGTGCGTTGTTACCGCGCGGGTCAGTACGACCGCTCGAAGGGCCGTTTGAGCTCGTGGCTCCTGGGGATCGCCCATCACTCGGCGCTCGCAGTGCTCCGTCGAAATCGCCGTTCCACGCAAGGGGAGACGGAACAGGAAGCGACCGACGAGGTATCTCTTCGGAACATCTGGGATCAGGAGCGAGATCGAGAGATCCTGATGCACGCGATCGCGAAGCTCCGGGAAGAAACGGACGTGGACCCCCGCACGCTGCTGGCGTTCGAGCTGTCGGCGCTCCGGGGCGTACCCGCTCCTGAAGTGGCGTCCCAGTGCGAGATGACCGTCGAACAGGTTTATGTGGTGAAGAGCAGGATGACCAAGCGGCTCCGGGAGCTGGTCGCGAAGATGACCTCGGCGTTCGAGGAGGACACCTGACGTGGAGACTCGCGCTCCGGAAGGTCGGCTCGATGCGGCGCCCGCTCGCGACGAGCACGCTCCGGCCTCGCGCGACGCGAGCTGCCTGAGCGAGGACGCGATCGAGGCGTGCGCCGCCGGCGCGACTCCCAGCGCCCGCGACGCCCAGCACCTCATGGAGTGCGCCGCGTGCCGCAGCAAGGTGCAGGTCGCTCGCGACGACGCGGCGTTCCTGACGCGGGCCCGCTCGCTCATCTCCCAGCAACTGGGGCCCGCCACGAGCCCCCACCTCACCGGCTACCGGATGCTCGGCGTGATCAGTTCCGGGTCGCAGGGCGTGGTGTACAAAGCCGTGCAGGAGTCCACGTCGCGCACCGTCGCGATCAAGGCGCCAGCGCCCGGCGATCCCTTCTCGCCTCACCAGCGCGCCAGGGCGGAGCGCGAGGCGGAGATCGTGGCTCACCTCCAGCACCCGAACGTCGTGAGCATTTTCGAATCAAGGGTGCTCCCCGACGGCCGCTTCGCGGTCGTGATGGAGTTCGTCGACGGGGTCCCCCTCGATCAGTGGGTGCCCCCCGGTCGCACCCCCTCGCAGAGGCAGCGTGCGCTGCTGGACGCGTTCACGAAGGTGTGCGCCGGTGTGCACCACGCGCACGTGAACGGTGTGATCCACCGGGATATCAAGCCGGCGAACATCCTCGTCACGCGCGACGGCCGGCCTGTGGTGGTGGACTTCGGGGTCGCGAAGATGCGCGGCATCGGTGCAACGGTCGCGGGCGAACTGATGGGCACGCCCGCGTATGCCTCTCCCGAGCAGGCGGCCGGCAGCCCCGCCGATGTGGACGCGATGACCGACGTCTACTCGCTGGGCGTGGTGCTGTACAGGCTCCTTTGCGGGACGCTCCCGTACGACCTCCAGGGATCGTTGCTCGACATGGCGCGGACCATCGCGGAAGCCGAGCCGCTCCCGCTCAGGCGCGCCCAGCCCGCGATCGCCGCGGATCTCGACGCGATCGTGATGCGGGCGATCAGCAAGCCCAAGGACCGGCGCTACGAGTCCGCGTCGGCGCTGGGACGCGACATCGACCGTTACCTCGCGGGTGAGCCGGTTGAGGCACGACGAGGCTCTCGCTGGTACCTGCTGCGAAAGGCGGTCGCCGTCAACGGGCGGCTGCTCGCGGCGAGCGCCGCGGTGCTGATGATCGTCGGCGCGGCGGTGACGTCGGCGGCGATCAGCGCGTCCCGTACCGCTGAAACGGCTCACCGCGCCTCATTGGCCCAGGAGCAGGCCAGGACGGACCGGGTGCACGCCCGGGCCGTCGCCGAGCTGCTCCGAGAAACGATGCCGGCGATCCCGTCCGCGGCGGTGCACGAGCGAACGCAGGTGGAGCTGGGGCTGCAGAGGCTTTACCAGCGGCTCCAGACCGGTGCGTTCGCGGACGAGCCCGAGTTGGACCGCACGCTCAGACTGCTCTGGGGCGGCGTGTACTCGGGGGTGGGCACGGCGCAGTCGGCGGGGATGGCGGAGTACGCGGAGGAATCGCTGCGCACCGGGATCATGCAGTTGCGGCGCGAGCACGGGGAGACTCACCCGGACATCGCCGCGTCGCTCCACTCGCTGGCGGGCGTGCTGCTGTGCAGGAACAGCCTCGGCGAAGCCGAGCGCATCGCGCGGGCCGCGCTTGACATGCGTCTCCGCTTGTTCGGCGACTCGAGCGTGCAGTCCGCCGAGACCCGGGCCATGCTCGCGCGGGTCCTCTCCGCCAGAGGTCGTAAGGAAGAGGCGGTCGCGAGCGCCAGGGAGGCCCTGCGTGTGCTGGTGGAGAGCAAGGACCCCACCGTCGAACTCTTGGAGGCGGCGCTCAGTTCGCAGCTCGCACATGCGGAACTCGAAGCCGGCCGGGATGGGGAGGGGTTCCTCCGCCGCGCGCTCTCCACCCAGCTCAGGCTGCTCCCCCCTGACAACAGCGAGCTGCTCTCCACGCTCGAGGCACTCGCCTCACTCGCCCGCCAGCAACCCGCTTCCGATCTCGTAGGGTCGGTGGCAGAGATCTGGAGAGATTCCGGCACACCGCTGGCCGACGCCATCACCCGAGATGTCGCGCTGCTCCGCAAGCTCGACGAGATTGGGGTCCGCAGCGGAAGGACAGACGCGTTCGCCCGGCTGGTACGCCTCCAGGAACGGATCCTCGGACCGGGACACATCGCCACCGTCGGAACGCTTCTCGCCGCCTACACCGCGGCCTCTTGCGAGTTCCTTTACTCGCGCTGCGCGGAGTTCTCGCTCCGCGCAGCGGACCTCCTCGCCGGCCGCTTTGGAGAGCAGAGCTTCGCGGTGCTCAAGTGCATCGAAGACGCCGCGCTTTCTCTCATCCACGACGGGCGCGCGGGTGAGGCCGCCGAGCTTGGCAGGCGGGCGTGCGCGATCGTCGACGCCGTCCCCGAGCCCGCTCGCGACCCTCTGTACGCGGCGAACGAGCGCCGCTACTACGCGTGGTTCCTCGCGCTGGCCGGCCGGAACGCGGAGGCGATTCCTCAGTGGCGTGCCGCCATCGACGGCGTCACTCGCGGCACCGGGCCCGACCATCACCTCGTCACCACCGCGCGAGCGGGTTTGGCGTTCAGCTTGGCCGAGGTCGGGGATCTGACCGCAGCCGAAGAAGAATCGCGCAGCATCACCGAAGACAGCGCCCGGCTGGCGTCGATGCCCCGTGACCAGCTCGCGACCGTCTATCTGGCACGTGGCCACGTGCTGTTCAAGCTCGGACGCGACGCGGAAGCCAAAGAGATGTTCGAGCGGACCTGGACGATCTACTACCAGTTCTGCCCCGAGCGCTACCAGTGGCGACTGCTGCTGATGCGCGAGGCGGCCGAGGTCTGTGAGCGTCTCGGCGACACCGCGGGGGCGGCACGTTGGCGGGCGGCGGCGGGGACGGACGAACCCTCGCCGGAGTGAAGGCCGAGGAACTTCGCGGCGGGCCCGATGGGGGACTTGCAACCCACCCCGTAGTCGACAAACGCGGCAGACCAAACAAACAGCCCCGCGCGGAGCACGGGGCTTCGAGTCTGGGTCATGTGGAGGGCCTAGGCCCCGCGGATCCCGATCAGTGCGTGATCGGCACCGCGTTCAAGCGGCTCGGGCGATCCAGCAGGCTCGCGCGGCCGAGGTCGTCCCAGAAGAGACGCCAGTTGGTGTTCGTGGTCAGCGTGTAGCTGTTGTTCTTGTCGATCGGGCGGGAGTACAGCCCCATGAGGTCCGGGGTCAGATCGCTCGAAACGGCGCTGTGCCCGGGATGGCGGGAAGTGCCGGCGCAAGCTGTCAGGCCCGCGCAGGTCGCGACGAGAAGGGTGGGAAGGATCACGCGGGCAAAGAGCTTCGACATTCGGGTCTCCAAACAGGAAGGGCCGGTGTTGTACAACGCCGCGGCTTCGCCGTCAAATTGCCCCCCTCCGATTTGACAGGGCCCGAAGCGTTCGGTGCTTGTGCGGTCGACCTCGCTCCTTCCGTGCAAGGTCTTCGCCACACATGACGTATAGCAGCTCGGGACCCTCCGGGTTGCTGCCAAGTTGGCACTTGGATCCGCTGAAACCACCTCGCCGGAACGGCGCGCCCTTTGCAACTCCGTTTCGCGACCACAGGAGGCACCCATGCGACTCGACCGCTTCACTTCTTCCGCCCAACAGGCGCTCACCGACGCCCAGTCCGACGCCGCGGCGAAGGGGCATCCCGAGGTCACCGGCCTCCACCTCCTCAGTGCTCTGCTCGACGACCGCTCCGGACCAGCCGCGGCGGTGATCAGCAAGTCCGGGGTCGAGCCCGCCCGCCTCAAGCAGGTGGTCGACGCCGAACTCTCACGATTCCCCAAAGTCAGCGGGAACGCGGGGGCCACCGGCCGCACCATCATGGAGCTGCTCGGGAAGGCCGAGGCCGAGAGCAAGCGGATGGGCGATTCGTACATCAGCTCCGAGCACTTGCTGCTCGCCCTCGCCGCGAATCCCGACAAGGTCCGCGACATGCTCGCCTCGTTGGGCCTCACGCACGGCAAGGTCGAGACCGCGGTGAAGGACATCCGCAAGGCCTCGGGCGTCGAGAACGTCACCGACCCCGACACCGAGTCGAACTTCGAGAGCCTCAAGAAATACGCGATCGACCTGACCGAGAAGGCTCAGGCCGGCAAGCTCGACCCCGTCATCGGGCGCGACGAGGAGATCCGGCGCTGCATGCAGGTCCTCTCCCGCCGCACGAAGAACAACCCCGTGCTCATCGGCGAGCCGGGCGTCGGCAAGACCGCCATCGCCGAGGGCCTCGCCCTCCGCATCGTCAACGGCGACTGCCCCGAGAGCATGCGCAACCAGCGGGTCATGGCCCTCGATGTCGGACAGCTCCTCGCGGGCGCCAAGTTTCGCGGCGAGTTCGAGGAGCGGCTCAAGGCCGTGCTCCGCGAGGTGACCGCGGGCCAAGGCAAGTTCATCCTGTTCATCGACGAGTTGCACACCATCATCGGAGCCGGTGCCGCTGAGGGCGCTGTCTCCGCCGGCAACCTCCTGAAGCCCGCGCTGGCGCGCGGCGAACTGAAGTGCATCGGCGCGACCACGCTCGACGAGTACCGCAAGCACATCGAGAAGGACCCCGCCTTCGAGCGTCGCTTCCAGCCGATCTTTGTGGACCAGCCCAGCGTCGAGGAGACGGTCGCCATCCTGCGCGGTCTCAAACCCCGCTACGAGGCGCACCACGGCGTCCGCATCAAGGACTCCGCGATCCTCGCGGCGGCCACGCTCTCCAACCGCTACATCGCGGACCGCTTCCTGCCTGACAAGGCGATCGACCTCATCGACGAAGCCGCGTCGAAGCTCCGCATCGAGAACGACTCCATGCCGAGCGAGCTCGACGAGCTCCGTCGCCGCATCATGCAGCTCGAAATCGAACGCGAAGCGCTCAAGATCGAGCTCGCCGACAAGGACACCGGCTCGGCCGAGGGCACCCGCAGAGAACTCGACCGCATCGAACGCGAACTCGCCGAGCTTCAGGAGAAGAACGGCGCACTCACGTCCCGCTGGAACGAAGAGAAGAAGGAACTGGACGCCGCGAAAGCGCTGAAGGAACGCATCGCGAAGAAAAACGTCGAGCTCGAACAGGCCCAGCGCCGGGGAGACCTCGAAGCCGCGGCCCGCATCCGCTACGGCGAGATCCGCGACCTCGAGAGCAGCCTCGCACTCGCCGAGTCCGCGCTCGACGCCCGCCAGTCCCGCGGCGATGCGCTCGTGAAGGAGGAAGTCGACGCCGAGGCCATCGCGCAGATCGTCGGCCGCTGGACAGGCATCCCGGTCGAACGCCTCGTCGAGGGCGAGCGGGAGAAGCTCGCGCGGATGGAAGACTACCTGTCGAAGCGTGTCGTCGGGCAGGACCACGCGCTCAAGGCAGTGAGCGACGCGGTGCGCCGCTCCCGCGCCGGGCTGCAAGACCCCGCGCGCCCCATCGGCAGCTTCTTGTTCCTTGGCCCGACCGGGGTGGGCAAGACCGAAACCTGCCGCGCCCTCGCCGAGTTCCTCTTCGACACGCAGGAGGCCGTCGTCCGCATCGACATGAGCGAGTACGGGGAGAAGCACGCGGTGGCCCGCCTCATCGGCGCGCCCCCGGGCTACGTGGGCTACGACGAGGGCGGCCAGCTCACCGAGGCCGTGCGTCGCCGCCCGTACTGCGTCGTGCTGCTCGATGAGGTCGAGAAGGCTCACCCGGACGTCTTCAACGTCCTGCTCCAGGTGCTCGACGACGGCCGCCTCACCGACGGCCAGGGCCGCACCGTGGACTTCAAGAACACGATCATCGTGATGACAAGCAACATCGGCAGCCAGCAGATCCAGGAGCTCGCCGCCCAGGGCGCCGAGGACTGGGAGATCGAGGCCGCGGTCCGCACGGTCCTCCGGCGCGGGCCCGCCGCGATGGCGATGGAAGAAGTCGGGAAGGCCGCGGGTATCTCGCCGCAACTGCGCAACGCGATGGCGGACGCGGCGGGCGCGTTCTTCCGGCCCGAGCTCCTCAACCGCATCGACGAGATCGTCGTCTTCCGCACCCTGAAGCGGGACATGCTCAAGGGCATCGTCGAGATCCAGCTCACCGGGCTCGTCGCGCGCCTCAAGTCACGCCAGATCGAACTCGCCCTGACCGACGCCGCGAAGCTCCAGCTCGCGACCGAAGGCTGGGACCCCGCGTTCGGCGCCCGTCCGCTGAAGCGGACCATCCAGCAGCGGATCGAGAACTCGCTCGCGATGAAGATCCTCGCGGGGGAGATCGGCGCGGGTCAGAGCGTGGACGTGGACTTCGACGGATCGAGGTTCACATTCGTCGCGCGGTAGTTCAGTGCGCCGGCGTGGTGGTCGTGTAGTTGATCCGCACGCCGGTCAGATTGGGATTGTCGATGTAGAGCGAAGCGCCCGGAGGGAACGTGGCCGAGACGTAGTACATCGACGTGTCATTGTTGATCGTCGCGCCGGAGATGGTCGAGTCGACAAAGGAGCGGATCGAAGAGTCCGAACCGCTGGAGGAGACCGACGCCACAGTGCCGCCCGGGTCAACGTTCGTCGGCGTCCGACGCAGCAGATTCACCGAGACGTTGGTCAGCACCGAGCCATCGATCACAAAGATCGTCATGCTCGTCACCACCGCTCCATGCGGCAGGTGCACGGGCGCGAGCGCGAACGTTGACTGCACCGACGAACCGCAGGTCACCAGGTGGAGATTGGTTTGGTTCAGGCCGGAATCATCGAGAACCGCCGTCGCGGTTCCGGTGAAATCCGCCGCCGACAGGAAGAGCGAACGCGCCTCTGACGGTGCCGCGAACGAGCCCGCGGTCATCGGTCCGGTGACGTTCGCGCCGCCCACGACGTTCAGCTTGCTCGTGGTGGGCGCCCCGCCGATGCCGACGTTGCCCGTGATCGTCGTCGCGCCCGAGATGCTCGCCGTCCCGTTCACCGAGAGCCGATCCGTATCCGGCGCGATCCCGATACCGAGGTTACCACCGCTCACGGTCACGGCACCCCCTGACACCCGCAGCATCGAGGCCGCATCCAGCGCGAGATGCGTGCTGTTGACAGAGTTGATCGCAAGGTCCACCGCCGCCACCGCCCCGTCCCCGATGTTCGCCGACGAGACCGTGTTCGCCGCGATCATCCCGCCGTTGATCTGTCCCGGGTTGATCTGGAACGTGGTCCCCACGAGTGACAGCCCCGCGCCCGCGACATAAGTCGTGTTCGCGTCGGGCTGCGCGGTGAAGTTCGCGCCGTTCCACTTGAGCACATCGCCGACGTTCGCGTTGTTCACCACACTCCCCGTACCGCCACGCAGCGGGGAGAGCACGCCCAGCGAGACGTTGGACACGTTGAGGTTCGTGAGGCCCGACCCGTTGCCGGAGTGCTGCCCCACCAGCACGTTGTTCGTGTTCGAGAGGTTCACCGTGTTGAAGTACTGACCCGACAACGCCTGGCCCGGCAGCGTCCCGCTTGTGAGGTTCGACGCGTTAAGGTCGATCAGCCCCGACCCCGACCCCGCGAGCACGTTCGCGGGATTGCTCATCGTGATCGCGCCCGTGAACGCCGCGGCGGCGTTGAGCCTGGGTACGTTGGGCGAGAGCCGAATGTCCGGCAGAACCCCCGCGTTCATGTTGGCCGCGTTCCGGTAGAAGCTCGCATCTTGTCCGCCGAGAGAAGTGGAGTTGCCGGCGCTGAGCGCGGTCTCCGCGATCCTGGCGTTGAGCGCGTACCCGGCGAATGGCGCGAGGGTCACCTCCTGCCTCGGGAGCAAGGGAACGAACGGGGACCCGCCAGAGCACGGCGCCGATCCGTCGTCCCGCGTCGAGATCTGCAGGAAGAGCCGCCGCCCCGCGCTGAACTGGTCGCCGAAGTCGAGCAGCACGGAGAACTCGCCCGCGACGAGCGGCACATCGTCCACGCACATGGTCGCGCCGACCTGTCCGCCCCCGAGGGCCTGATCAAAGAGGCGAAACTCGATGTCGTGAGCCCCGGTCACCACGACGCCATCCCGCTGGAATCGCCCCTGGTACGTGAAGGCAGTAGACACCTGCGCGGAGGCCTCGCCCACGACCGACAACAACAGCCCGAGCAGCCCGACGACTCGAATCGACTTCATAAACAAGCTCCCTTTGACAGCGACACTGTCTCACCCGCGAGCACCGCGCCGACCACGGGCCACCAGCGGCCAGGATTTCTTGCGGTTCGGAGCGCGTTCGGAACTTCGGGCACCGCACACCCCCAGCACCCCCACTACTCTTCACCGTGAACGAATCGCTCGCCGATCTCTATGCACGCATCCGGTCCACCGGGCTCCCGCGCCGGCTGTTCGAGCTCGCCTACGAGGAGGACCTCGGGCCGGCCAGCCCCGACCCCCGCGGCGGCCCGGCCCGCGCCGTTGGTGACATCACCTCCTCCTGCTGCATCGATCCCCGCGCACGCGCCACAGCGAACCTCGTCGCCCGCTCCGGTGGAGTGATGGCCGGGCTGGCCTCCACGCCGGAACTCATCGAACTCTTCGCGCCGGCCGTCCGCGCTGTCATCCGGGTGCACGACGGGGAACGTGCGTCCGCCGGTCAGGTCGCGGCGGTCCTCGACGGACCTCTCGACGAGATCCTCGGGCTCGAACGCACGCTCCTCAACCTCGTCGGCCGGCTCTCGGGCATCGCCACGCGCACGCGCACGTTCGTCGACGCGATCCCGCGTGGCTGCCGCGCAAAGGTCTACGACACCCGCAAAACCACCCCGGGTCTCCGCGTACTCGAGAAGTACGCGGTGCGCTGCGGTGGTGGCGAGTCCCACCGCATGGGGCTCCACGACGCCGTCCTCATCAAGGACAACCACATCGCGGGCGTCGAAACCGGTCGACTCGCCGCGGTGATCCGCGAGGCCTCAGCCCGTGCACGTGCGCTCCCGACGCGCCCGACCTTCGTCGAGGTCGAGGTCGACAACCTGGAGCAGTTCGAGCAGCTGCTCACGCTCGAAGCCGGCGTGATCGACATCGTGCTCCTCGACAACATGGGCCCGGACCTGCTCCGCCGCGCGGTCGCCATGCGTGACGCCCGCTGTCCCAGGCTCGAACTCGAGTCATCCGGCGGGGTCACCCTCGAGACCATCCCCGCCATCGCCTCGACCGGCGTCGACCGCATCTCCATCGGCGGCCTCACGCACTCGGCGGTCTCGCTCGACGTCGCGCTCGACGTTGTCGCCACGTCATGACGAGCGAACGCGCCGACTTCGACCAGTGCATGGCGCAAGCTCTGAGCGAACCCGGCTCGTGCGTGTCGCGCTTCACGCTCCTCGATGAAACCCCCTCCACACAGGACGCCGCCCGCGAACTCTGCCGCGGCGAGCCGGGCCTGCTCGTGGTTGCTCTGCGGCAGACGCACGGACGCGGCAGGCTGGGCCGCGTGTGGGCCGACACCTCGCACCTGGGCCTCGCCGCGACGTTCGTCCTCCCCGGCTCGCTCCCGCCTGATGTGCTCTCGATCGCCTGCGGGCTCGCCGCGGCGAGGGTCTGCTCCGCGGTGACCGTGGCCGATGAGCGCATCGGCGTGCGCTGGCCCAACGACGTCGTCGCGCGACGCGAAGGCGAACGCGAGCGCAAGCTCGCCGGGGTGCTCATCGAACGCGCCGACAACCTCTACTTCGCGGGCATCGGGATCAACGTGCTCCACACGCGCGAGGACTTCCCGCCGGATCTGCGGGATCGCGCGGCGTCGCTCTCGATGCTCGGCGCCGAGGCCTCGCGCGCGTTCGCGTGCGTGTCGCTCACGCTGTCGCTCTCGCGCGATCTCGAACTGGCGCCCGAAACGCTCGCCTCGCGCTGGCAGGCTCTGGACATGCTCATCGGCAGCGTCCGCACCTTCGAGCACGACAACAAGCGTCACACCGGCACGGTCACGTCGATCGACCCCCGCGGCCACATCGTGCTCGCCACCCAGAACGGCACCGTCACGCTCCCAGCGCTGACCACAAGCATGGTGCACGATGGCGCAGGGTAAGCCCAAATCCCGCCCCCCTACTTCCCATCAATCGTCCGCGCAAAGAGAGCCCGCATCGCGTCCCAACTGTGCTTGTCCGCGACCGCGTCGTACTTCACGCCGGGGATGTTGAACCCGTCGGCCTCAGGGTTCGTGAACGCGTGCACCGCGCCGTCGTAGTGCATCACCGTCGCCTTGACGCCCGCCGCGCTCAGCGCGTTCACCGCTTCGTCGACTTTCGCTTTCGGTGCCATCGGGTCGGCCGCTCCGTTGCACACGAGCACCTCGGCCTTGATCTTCCCGTTGTCCGCGCCGTCTTTCGCTGTCAGGTTCGACGTGTGGAAGCACACCACCGCATCAAGTTCCGCGCCGCTCCGTGCCAGCTCCAGGGCCACTGAGCCGCCGAAGCAGTACCCGATCGCCGCGACCCGCGACGCGTCGACCTTCCCGCTGCGCACCAGCACGTCCAACCCGCCCGCCGCGCGCCGCCGCATCGACGCGAGGTCGCCGTACACGCCCCCGGCGAGCTTGCCCGCCTCGTCGGGCTTCGTGGTCGTCACCCCATCGCCGTACATGTCGAGCGCGAAGGCGACGTATCCGATGGTCGCGAGCTGCACCGCGCGTCCCTGGGAGTAGGCGTTGTTCCCCCACCACTCGTGGCACACCAGAACACCGGGCCGCTTGCCCTTGAAGTCCGGGCTGTACGCCAACACACCCCGGTAGGTCTTGCCGTCCACGGTGTACGTCACGGTCTCGGTTCGCACGCTTACCTTCTCCGCCTGCGCCGTCCCCTCACCCTTGGCTCCGGCCCCGGCGCTGCACCCCGAGACGAGGGCCAACGCGATCACACCCGACAACGCGACCAAACGAGCGATCTTCATGACGTGTACTCCCGTAGTGCGGTGAGCATAGCGATCTCGGGGCCATCCGGAGAAGGGCCAAACGCGGCAACCGTTGTTGCACCACCTACGTGGCAGCCGCATTCTGCGGCTGGGTCAATCAGCCCGCTCCGCGGGCGTGACACTGCGAAGCACACCGTGCACGCGGTCGGAGCCCGCGTGCGAGACCCAGCGGGCGGAGCCCGCTGCCACCCTACCCTAGGGGAATGTTGAATCCGCCTGTCGTTACCCGCTTTGCCCCTTCCCCCACCGGCCACCTGCACGTCGGCGGGGCCAGGTCGGCTTTGTTTTGCTGGGCCTTCGCGAAGAAGCACGGCGGACACTTCACGCTCCGCATCGAAGACACCGACCAGGCCCGCAGCAGCGACGAGTCGGCGCGGGGCATCATGGAGGATCTCGCGTGGCTCGGGATCGAGTGGGACGAGGGGCCGGAGTTCACGCACGAGGGCCGGAAGATCGGCGGGGACCCGCAGGGAGTCGGGCCGTTCTTCCAGGCGCGCCGCGTGGCGTTGTACAACAAGTACCTCATGCAACTGATCGAGCAGGGGCGGGCGTACCCGGCGTTCGAATCGAGCGAGGAGCTTGATGCAAAGCGCAAGGCGGCCGTCGCGGCCAAGCAGACCTATCGCTACGACCGCGCGAGCTACCACGCGTACCCGACTCCAGAGGCGCGGCTGGCGCGCATGAAGGAAGCGGACGCGAAGGGGGAGACGTACCCGATTCGGTTCTATGCGCCAGCTGAAGAGGTCGTCGTCCACGACGAGGTGCTGGGGGACGTGAAGTACGCCGCGGGGGAGATGGATGACTTCGTCATCCGCAAAGCGGACGGCTTCCCGACGTACCACTTCGCAGTGGTGGTCGACGACGAGACGATGGGCGTCACGCACGTGATGCGTGCTCAGGAGCACCTGAACAACACGCCACGCCACGTCGCGTTGCAGAAGGCGCTGGGGTTCCGCACACCGGTGTACGCGCACATGCCGCTGATCTGCAACATGGACGCGTCGAAGATGAGCAAACGCGACAAGGCGAAGGTCGCGCGCAAGACGCTCAAGGACGCGATGGCCAAGGACAAGTCGATCACCGCGCCGACAGTGGGCGCGGCGATCGGAGTGGCGACAAAGGAGCTCGAGGACTTCATCGCCGCGGAGAACGACTCGCTCGACACCGCGCAGAAGCTCGGCGCGCACTTCAAGATCGCGCTGCCGGAGATCGAGGTCTGCGACTTCCGCGAGAACGGGTACCTCGCGAGCGCGATCAACAACTTCCTTGCGCTCTTGGGTTGGAACCCCGGGATGAAGCTCCCGGACGGGAAGGACCTCGAGAAGTTCGACACCAAGTTCCTCGCGGAGCACTTCGCGATCGACCGCATCGGAAAGACGAGCGCGAAGTTCGACCGCGTGAAGCTGCTGAGCTTCAACGGCGACGCGATCAACGCGATGAGCGACGAGGAGTTTGCGCGGGTGTGGCGCGAGTTCTGCGCAAGGACGGAGCCGGCGCTGGTGGCGCGCGTGCCCGACGGGCAGCGCTGGCTTTGGCTCGCCAAGGCCATCAAGCCTCGTGCGAAGACGCTTCGTGACGGCTCCAAGCCCGCGGCGCTCTTCATGATGGACGACGATGCCATCGTCTTCGACGGCGCGGCGGTCGAGAAGAACCTCAGGGCAGAAGGCGGCAGGGGGCTCGAACTGCTGCGCGCCGTGCGCGACAGCCTGAACGCGCTGGCAACGTTCGAACCGCAACCGATCCACGCGGCACTTGAGGCGCTCGCCAAGGAGCGCGGCATGGTGAACGACAAGGGCGCAGTCAACGTCGGCCCGATCGCGGCGCCGGTGCGGGTGGCTGTGTCGGGCACCGGGGTGACGCCACCTTTGGGGGAGACATTGGCGGCGCTGGGGCGAGCGTCCACGCTGGCGCGGATTGCAAGATGTCTGGAGCAGTGCGGCGGGTGATCGGCGCGGCGCGAAAGTAATGAAAGAACGGTGGCAGGGCCGATAGCGAACGCATGAAACTCATGCGATCGATTGTCGTCCTCGCGTGTCTCGCCCCGACCGCTCGCGTCACCTTTGCGCAAGAGTGGGTCGGGTTTGATGCGGCGCTCGGTACGGATCCTCTCGCGCAGTGCTTCAGCGCGTTCGGGGTTGGCAACCTCCCGGCGACGCAAGAGGAACGCGTCGTCACCAACGGCGAGCTGCGCCTGCGGACGTCGGGTGGGGTGCCACACTTGGGTTCGCCCTCGGACCAGCCCAAGGCGGGCTTCTTCGCGCGGCGCGATCTTGACTTCCGCTTCACCGACGGTTTCGCCATGGAGGCCAACCTCAGTGTTTTGCACGCGGGGGTCTCCGCTTCGAGCCTCGTTCTGCGGACGGGGCTCACGATGAACGCGGCGGACTCCTCGGGCCGCATGGTGGGCCTGTGGTGGGGGAACGGCGGGTTGTGGCTCGTTGGGAACTTCTTCACCGAAACCACAACAGCTCCGGACATCGTGCTCCCGACCATGAGCGAGCCGCACACGTACCGCGTCGAGACCGATGCGACCCACATGAGCCTGTTCATCGATGGGGCGCTTGCGGTGCGCAAGCCACTGGGCAGCCCGGGGGGCCACCAGCCGCGGGTGTGCTTCGGCGATGCGTCGCGCTGGGTGGACGCCAACTGCGATATTCGAGTGCGCGACTTCCGGTTCTTCGCGACCCAGCCGGTGCCGGCCGTGATGCCGCCGGTGCACTATCTCCCGCCGTGCAGGCTGGGTGCGGCGTCGCTCACGATCGATGTGCCAGTACCTCAATGGTCCGTGCTCACGTGGGAGTTTCGCAACGACGCCGGGGATTGGTTGCCTCTCTCGCAGGGTCTGTACGAGCTGCGAAAGAGCTACCCCGCCCCGGGCACGGTGGTCTTGCAGCCGCTGAGTGTGCGGGCGAGTGACCTGGAATGGTGGCTGCGTGCGCGGCTGGACGCGACCGACGCTTCCTCTCGCTGCACGACCGGCTACAGCGAGCCGGTGCGGGTCCGCTTCTGCATCTCCGACTTCAACTGCGACGGCGGGGTGGACTCGGACGACACGATCCTCTTCTTCGCCGCGTTGGATCGCAACCACGGTTCGGCGGACATCAACCGCGACGGCGGGATCGACGCCGACGACATCATTGATTTCTTCGCGGGCTGGGACTCGGGCTGCAACTAGGAGCATTTCCATGCGACGGCTGTTGATGACGGGAATCGTGGCGGTCGCGTGCAACGCGTGCTGGGCGCAGTGCGGCGCGTGGGAGTTCTCGCCGTACCCGGGCACCAACGACGACGTGAACGCATTGTGCGTGTTCGACGCCGACGGCGCGGGGCCACGGCCGGCCGAGGTCGTGATGGGCGGCGCGTTCAACAGGATCGGTGCTCCCCCTCTGGTGCACCTTGCGTCATGGAACGATGTCGGCGAGTTCTGGACCCAGTTGTTGAACCAAGCGTTCATCGACGTGCCGACGGTTGATCGCGTACACGCGTTCCCCGGGCCCGGCGGCACGCAGGTTCTGAACGTCATCGCGGGTCAAACTGTGCGGCAGGTCATCAGCGGCGTCTCTGTGGAGCGTCCCGACGTGGGTGCCGGGACGATCCTCGCCGCGGCGGGCCTGCCCAACCCCTTCGGTGAGTACGACCTGGTCGTCGGCGGCACCTTCACCTTCGCGGGCGGTGCCGCGGTGCCGCGACTCGCGGTGTGGCAGGAGTATCGGTGGTGGCCGCTGGGCGGCGCGCCCAACGGCGCGGTGCACGCGTTGCTGACGGTGCCGGAAGGCAATGGGGTGGCGCTGATCGCCGCGGGCGAGTTCACGCAGATCGGGAACGTCGCTGCGAACAGGATCGCGAAGTGGAACGGTGTGCAGTGGCAGCCGCTCGGCACGGGGATCACGGGGTCTGGCGCGGTGGTGAAGTGCCTGGCTTGGAGTCTGAGGCCGGGCGGCGGGGCCGACCTGTACGTCGGGGGCACCTTCTCGCTCGCGGGAGGCGCGGGGGCACCGTCCGTGGCTCGTTGGGACGGCGCCGCGTGGACGCCCGCGCCGGCGGGTCTCACGCTCGGGACCGCGGGCACCGGAGTCATCAACTCGCTCGCGACCGATCCGCTCAGCGGGCGGGTCTACGCGGGTGGCACGTTCGATCGTGTCGGCGGAGTGCGTGCGAACGTTGCGACGTGGGTCGGGGACGCGTGGCAGCCAGTGGGCGGCGCGATGACCGGCGAGGTGCGCGCGATGGACTTCGAGCCCACCACGGGCAACCTGATCGTCGGGGGCACGGTGATGGCGGAGGGGCGGGGCGTCGTGCGGCTCGTGAACGGCGCGTGGGCAGCGCTCGCGCCGGGGTTTGATCAACCGCCGCGGTCTTTGGCGGTGCGGCGCGGAGCGGATGGGCGTGCGGAGTTGCTCGCGGGCGGGAAGTTCACACACGTGGATCAGGCGACGGCGCGGGGCGTGGCGCGAAAGGTAAACGGCCGGTGGGAGGAACTCGGCGGGGGCGTGCCCTCGGCGCGCCCGATCACGCTGATGACCGGACCGGACAATCGCGTGTACGCCCTGGGATGGTTTACAACCGCGGGTGGGCTTCCTGCTCAGGACGTCGCGGTGTGGGACGGCAGCGCGTGGTCGCAGGTGGGGACGGGGCTCGCTCGGTACCGGTTCTTTTCCGAGCCGCGAGCGATGACGATCGCGGCGAACGGG
Organism: Phycisphaerales bacterium; assembly: GCA_049317625.1. Taxonomy (GTDB): domain Bacteria; phylum Planctomycetota; class Phycisphaerae; order Phycisphaerales; family UBA1924; genus JBEIUO01. The sequence goes on along the minus strand of JBMOHX010000007.1, from coordinate 1,944 downwards.
GACCTGGTCATCGCGGGCGGGGGCGCGGCGTCTGCGACGGACGCGACGCGGCGCGGGGTGCTGCGATGGAACGGCACCGAGTGGGTGTCTCTCGGTGACAGCCCGGACGCGACGACGGAGTATCGCGCGCTGGCGAAGCTCGCGAACGGGGACCTCGTGCTGGGCGGCGCGTTCTCGGCAATCGGGGGCGTTGCGTGCAGGAACATCGCGCGGTGGGATGGATCCGCGTGGCACCCGTTTGGCGCGGGGGCGAACGGCCGCGTGAACTGCGTGCTGCCGCTGCCTGATGGCACGTTCGTCGTGGGCGGCAGGTTTACAAGCATCGGAGGGACGGAGGCCCGCGGCGCGGCGATGTGGGACGGGAGCGAGTGGCGCTCGATGGGCTTACCCCTCTCCATCGCGGATGGCGAAGTGCCGTCGCTGGGGTTGTGGGATCAGGACGGTACGGGCCCGGGCGCGCCGGTCATCGTGTGCGGCAACGGGCCGACCTATTGGGACGGCGCGAGCTGGTCGCCGGTCCCCGGCCTCACGCTGATCGGTCCGGCGGAATCGATCGTGAACGGGAGTGACGGGGTGTTGTCGCTGGCTGGTCCCTTCACCGCAGGGGGACGGGGCCAGGGGCTTGTGAACTCGGTGCCGTCGACGGTTGAGATCCTCTTCGAGCAAACCTCGGCGGTGGCTTGCCGCGGCGACTGGGCGATTTTCAGCATTACCCCTGTCGCGACAGGTCAAACTGATTTCCAGTTGCGATGGGAGATGGAATCACCGCCGCTCAGCAACCAGTGGACGGATGAGATCCCGAACTCCTCGGCATTCGCCTGCGCCCTCGATATCGAACCCCTGAGGGCGATCCACGAGACACGGTACCGGTGCATTGTTTCGGTTTGCGGGGTTTCCGTCACCACGACACCGTGGTTCCTCGACATCTGCGATGGCGACGCGGACTGTGATCAGGACACGGACGCGGACGACGTGATCGTGTTCTTCGATGCCTGGGACCGCGGCGAGACCACCGCGGACCTGAACGACGACGGCGGCTGCGACGGCGACGACATCGTCCGGTTCTTCGCGGGTTGGGACCTGGCCTGCTGAACGACGGCATTGTGGGTCGGCGCTCGACTCCGGCGCGGAGTGCTCACACAATGCGCCCCCATGGACCCCTTCGACCTCTACGAGCACTGCGTTCAATCACCGGCTCATGTGGTGAAGTTCCTCCTCGCCGCGCACGGGCAGTTGCCGGTGGTGCTGCGCGAGGATTTCTGCGGCAGCGCAGCGGTGTCGCGCCGGTGGGCGGCCGAGGGTCACAAGCGGGGCGACGACGCGCGGGCGCTCGGCATCGACCTCAGCGCGGCGGCAATCGGCGCGGCGCGGGCGCGACTGGATGGTGCACTCTCGCGCAGGGTGCGGCTGGAAGCGGGCGACTGCGTGGGCGGTTCCGTGCCCTGCGCGGACGAGGGTGCCGACGTGGTCTTCGTCGGGAACTACTCGCTGGGGTACATCTTCGATCGACGCACGCTGGTCGCGTACATGCGGGCCTCGCGTGAACGATTGGCGCGGGGCAACGGCGGGTTCGGGGGCGGGATCTTCGTCTGCGACACCTACGGCGGGGCCGGGGCGTTCAAGCTGGGGGCCATTCAACGGAAGCACTCGGGGCCGCGGGGGGAAATCATCCACTACCTGTGGCGGCACGACCGGGCGGACCCGATGACGTCGATCGTCGAGAACAGCATGTCGTTCCGCGTGGAGCGCGACGGGGAGATCGTGGCGGAGTACACCGACGCGTTCACCTACCGCTGGCGGCTCTGGAGTATCGCCGAACTCCGCGAGGCGATGGCGGAGGCGGGGTTCGCGTCGAGCGAGGTGCATGTCGAGATCAACCTCGCACCGGAGGAAGAACTTCGACCGGTGAGCGATCCTGCGGAGCTGGGGGAGAGCTGGAGCGTG
>JBMOHX010000006.1:0-27819 GCA_049317625.1 Phycisphaerales bacterium | reverse complement strand
CCGCCACCAAGGCGGGGTCCTTCTCGTTGCACACATAGAGATCGGCTCGCGCCGAATCGGTTCGAAGACTCAGCAACCGGGGAAGTTGATGCCGCCCGCGTCCCACGCGCCGACGAGTCTTGCAGACGCCGGGGGAGAGAAAGGCTGGGAAATCTCCTCCCGGCAGTTTCTGCTTCTCGTGGATGAGGTGACAAGGGACGGTGAAAGCGTCGATCCGGCCCCCACACGACCGACTGGACCAGGAGATCATCATGCTTCGCAAGACCATCTTCGGCATGGCCGCCGCCCTCACGCTCTGCGCAGGCTCGAGCATCGCGATTGCCGATGTCACCTCGGCTTTCACGTACCAGGGAGAACTCGCTGATACCGGCGCTCCCGCCAACGGCTCCTACGACATGAAGTTCACGCTTTTCTCTGCCGCGAGCGGGGGAGCCGTCGTGGGAACGCCCCAGTGCGCGAACGATGTCACAGTCACCGACGGCAAGTTCAACGTGATGCTCGACTTTGGTTCTCAGTTCAACGGCCAGAGCCGATTCCTCGAGATTCAGGTCCGCGCCGATGGCGGCGCCGACTGCTCCGACCTTTCAGGAATGGTCCCCCTTTCTCCGCTGCAGGAGTTGACCGCCTCTCCCAATGCAGCGTTTGCGCTCCATGCCGCCACCGCGACCACCGCGATCTCGGCGAACGTGGCCAACTCCGCCGTAACGGCCACGAACGCCACGCAACTCAACGGCCAGAGCGCGAGCTACTACACCAACGCCACGAATCTCACCGGCGTGATTTCTGCCCAGGCCCTCAACGGCGTGAGCGGGGCCGGTCTGCTCAACCTCAACGGTGCCAACATCGCCACCGGCACCATCCAGCGAGGCACGCTCGACCCCGCCGTGCAGGGCGGCATCGGCACCAACCTTCCCTACAAGGTGGTCAACACCGGCACCGGCGTGGGCATGTCGGGGAACACGATCGTCGTGAACAGCAGCGCGACCAGGGCCTACGCCGCGACCCCGCAGTTCCGGATCATCGACGTGAGCAACGTCGAGCATCCGACGCTGCTGAGCGCCTCCGACATCCCCGGCGTCAACAGCGGCATGGTCCGGCTTGCCATCAACGAGGCGCGCGGGCTGGTCTTCATGGCCGTCGATTCGCCCGGCGGCCCCGCCATGCCCGGCGTTCCCGCGCTGCTGGTGATCGATGTCAGCAACCCCGGCGCGCCCGCCGTGGTGGGCACGCTGGAAATGCCCGAGTTCAGCACCCAGCTCCAGGACATCGCCGTCTACGGGAACTACCTGTACTTCGGAACCTATGGCGGCACAGGCCTCCACGTTGTGGACACAACCAACCCCTCCAACCCCGTCGAGTTGCCCAGCCTGCCCACCGGGCCTGAGGCCGTCTACGCCCTGGTTTCCGGCACGCACCTGTTCGTCGGTCAGCCCAGCGCTCGCACCCTCAAGGCCTACAGCCTGGCGAACCCGGCGGCTCCTGTCCAGCTCGGTGTCATCCAGATGCCGAACTACTTCGGCAGGCCCGCCGCGCACGGTTCTGCGATCTACGTCCCCAATGACGGCATCGTGCGTGCCGTTGACATCACCGATCCGGCCAACATGGCGATCATCGCCGAGGCTCAGACGCCGTTCGGTGGCGACACGCTCGCCGCGGCCGCCGGCCGGCTCTACCAGGCCGGCGGCAACGACGGCACCATCGTCCTCTTCGACATCTCGAATCCTTCCGCCATCACCGGGATCGGAAACTCGTCGGTCGTCGGCCCTACCGTGCCGAACGGGCCGTGGATCGCCGCGGCGAACGGCCGCGTGTTCGCTCGAAACGGGACACCCGCCGACAATCTCCTGGCCTTTGTTGTCGACTTCAGTCCGACGGTTCAGTTCCCCCAGAGTGTCAGCGCCGGGTATCACCTTGAGGGACAGCGGGGCGTGTTCAACTACCTCTCGGCTTCCACCATCGTCTCCACCGGAAGCGGCTTCACGTTCCCCGATGGCACCGTGCAGGCCACCGCTGCTCAGAGCATCGTCGGCCCACAGGGGCCTCAGGGCGAAGCTGGCCCCGCTGGCCCGCAAGGCCCCGTTGGAGGTACGGGCGCTCAAGGCCCAAGCGGGTTGACCGGTGCGACGGGCCCGCAGGGTCCCGTCGGCGCTACGGGCGCGACCGGTCCCCAGGGCCTGACCGGGTTGACCGGCACGACGGGTCCGCAGGGTCCCGTTGGCGCAACCGGGCCCGCGGGGGCTTCGCCCTTCTCGCTCAATGGCAGTTCCGCATATTACACCGCAGGCAACGTCGGCATCTACACGACCACGCCGGCTGCAGCACTCCAGATCGGCTCGAGCGACTTCCTGCTCGGCTCGGCCGGCGGGCGAAGCACCGTGTTCGCCACCACCGGTGCCTCCATTAGCAACAACATCGGCAGCAACGTCGCCATGGCCAACTTCGGATACGAGTGCTTCCCCTTCTCCGGACCCGGGACGAGGCCGGCGTTGAGCATCCACGCCCGGAAGACCAGCGGAGCCTCAGGCTGGCAGGGCACATCCGTTGGATTCACCCAGGACGTCGACGACACCATCGGCGTAGGTGGGAGCGGACTCTGGTTCTTCAACGGCAAAGTCGGCATCGGGACGACCACGCCGTCGAGCTCACTGCATGTGGTCGGCAGCGGATCGGGCGTCGGGACGCTGCAGTTGGCTCGGGCCCTGAAGGTGCAGTCCACGGCATCGTTCGGGAGCGTCATCAGTTGCGACGCGTCCAACCTCTCCGGCGGCAAGGACTGGGCCCTCTTCTCGACCGGCGGCAACGCGGGCGAGGGACAGGGACGGCTCATCATCAGGAACGACACCGACACGATTGATGCCATGGTGATTCAGTCCGACGGCAACGTGGGTCTGGGGACGTACTCGCCCTCCGCCAAACTCGCGGTCGTCAGCACGACCCCGGTCGCCGCGGGGCAGATCATCCGCGCGGTCTCCAACAACGCAACGGGTGCTGCCAATCACGCCGCCATTCGGGGTGAGGACTTCAGCACGGGCTCGCTTGGCTCGGCGATCGTCGGGCGGCACTATGGGGGCGGGGCTGGCGTCGTCGGTCTTACCAACACAGGTATCGCGATCAATGGTGTTGCGCTCAACGGAGCGGGCACTGCAGGCTTCTTTCAGGGGAATGTCGGCGTCACCGGTTCGCTCAGCAAGGGCGGTGGCTCCTTCAAGATCGATCACCCGCTTGATCCTGAGAACAAGTACCTGTATCACTCGTTCGTCGAATCGCCCGACATGATGAACATCTACAACGGCGTCGTCACCACCGATGCCTCGGGCTACGCCACTGTCACCATGCCCGACTACTTCGAGGCCCTCAACCGCGACTTCCGCTACCAGCTCACCATCGTCGACGATGGCGAACAACTCAGCGACTTCGTCCTCACCCGCGTCGTCAAGAAGCTCGATGGCAACCAGTTCACCATCAAGACCTCGCAGGGCAACGTTGAAGTCTCTTGGCAGGTCACCGGCATCCGCCAGGACTCCTGGGCCAACGAGAACCGAATCCCCAACAGCGTCGACAAGAAGGCCGAAGACAAGGGCAAGTACCTCCACCCCGACGCGTTCCACCAGCCCGCCGAGAAAGGCATCTATTGCACCCCGGCCAACAACATCGCTCCCGAGCCGGTGGCCGCGGGTGGCGCTGGCATCGCCGCCGCGAAGTGACTGCCCTGACACCGCGTGGAGGTTCACCGAAACCCCGTAAACCCGGAGAAGGGTCGCTCCTTAGATGAGCCCGCCGGTCCCTCGTGGGCCGGCGGGCTCGTTTTCCACAACAATCTCATGATGATCCGCCGCACGCTGTAAACCCGCGGCGGGTCGACAACCCGATCGCGACCTCCACCAAACAAAAGACCCCGCCACTAGGGCGGGGTCCTTCTCGTTTTATACATGGAGTTCGGCTCGCGCCGACTCGGGTCGAAGACTCAGCAACCGGGGAAGCCGATGCCGCCCGCGTCCCACGCGCCGAAGAACGCGATCACGTCGTCGCCGTCAACGCCGGTCGAGGCATCCGCGTCGGCGCAGGCCGTGCCCGCGTCCCAGTCCGCGAAGAAGGCGATCACGTCGTCGCCGTCGATGCCGCCGTCGTTGTTGTAGTCGGCGAAGCAACCATCACCGGCCCACGAGCACGCGGGAGTGCAGAAGGTCTCGCTCGGGAGGTAGAAGCCGGGGGAGTTGGTCCAGAAGCCCAGGTCGAGCAGGCAGGTGCCCGGGACCGGGGTGAGCTCAACGGGGTCGGCGAAGAAGGGCCCGGGGAGGACGCCCAGGACGTCGAGGCCGAACGCGCACGAGCACTGACGGATGAACATGTCCGGGGTGTAGCCGTCCACGAGGTTGCGCTGATCGCCGGAGTCGATGCCGCCGAGCTGGGTGGCGTACTGCCAACCCACGTCGGGCTGGTTGCCCTCGCGGTGGCCGAAGGCGTCGACGACGCGGGTCCAGGGGGTCGAGTCCAGGACACCGTCGTTGTTGGTGTCCAGGTCCATGCCCTGCGTGCCGGTCCAGCCCTCGACGATGAGGAACGTGTTCGCGCCGTTCTCGAGGTCGGGCACGAAGTCCTGCACCTTGATCGTGGTCTCGGGAGCGGGGCCCGGGGGAAGGATCGCGACGGTGTCGCGCCACAGGAACAGTTTGTTCGCGCCGGTGGCCTGCCCGGAGAGGGGGAGAACCTGGTCAACAACGCCGGCCGGGGTCGGCATGTCGCCCTCGATCACGATGATCGTGAACCGGCTGAGGTCCGCGAAAGCCGCGTCGCTCTTCAGCTCGATGTACTCGTTGCCCTGGTCCGTACCGGGGGGGTTGATCATCACCTCGTTGAAACGAACTTCCTGCGCGGCCGCGAGGCCGGCGCAGAGGGACAGCACCGCGGTCATTCCGATCTTCTTCATACGATCTCCTCTCGAATCTCACTCAACGCACCCAGAGGCGCTCCACCCCGGGGATGTCAGATAGCCGCGCACACGAACGCGGTTTACCAGTTCAATCCAGACTTTGTCAGCCAGCCACCGTAGACCTTGCCCTCGAGCTCATCGAAAATCGAAGTCTGATAGCCGTTGTTCTGGCCACCGGTCGCTCCCCACTCGCCGTCGCGCTTGTTGAGGTCGCTGAAGCCCGCGACGTGGCCGTCGGCAAAGAGCAAGTGTCCGTAGACCTTCTCGTGGTCGTGGATCCCGTCCGCGATCTTGGGACCCTTGCCGTGGGCAGGCCCCAGATCCGTGAAGTTCTGCCGGCCGGTGCCCGGTCCGGTGAAGCCGGGGACGCGGGCCATAGGGTAAGGGCCGTCGGTCAAGACCTTGGCACCGACGAGGTACTCACCCTTGTAGTACACGAGGTCCGACTCGCCTGGGGCCGCGATGATCGTCCCGTCGCCCATCAGCGGAACCATGGAGGGCACCGCGGTGTTGCCGATCGACTTCTCGTTCAGCGCCCCGCGGAGGAACGCGACGTTCTTGTAGTTGCCGAGCTGGCGATGGTCCCTCACATCGGTGTGGGCCATGTACCAAGTCTGGCAATAGTTGGTGTTGAACCCACGGTCGATGAGGACCTCGATCTCCCCGGGGGAGATGGGCGCGAACGAGTTGCTGTTGGCGCGGGACGCGTTGAGCGACTGCGATGCCCTCGCCGGGCTTGTAGGGCACATCAGCTTCCCGGGGAGGCAGTACTCGCCATTGACCATGTCCGCGACCCAACCGGTGGTGTCGAGCGGGCCGTACCCCTCGGTGCGGTTGTTGTCCCAAGAGCCCGACGACAGGTACCCCTTGGAAGAGTTCGCGTACGCGAGGAAGCCGATCCCCAGCTGCCGGAGGTTGCTAGCGCACTGGGTCGTGCGGGCGTTCTCGCGCGCCGCTCCGAGGGAGGGCAGCAGGATGCTGATGAGCAGCGCGATGATGGCGATGACCACCAGCAGCTCGATCAGTGTGAAACCCTGTCGGGTATGGCGTCGCGTGCGGGTCATTGTGGATCCCTTTGCCCGGTAGGAAAAACCGGGCTGGCCTGCGGGAACCTGTATGATTGGCAGGGCCCTCCTCCCTCGTCCATCGCCGATTTGTTACGAAACCGTTAAACCTGCGCGAATCGTTCAAGCCACCACGCCGCTAAAGTCGGCACGACCAGAACCCGCCCGGCCCTTCCCCCCGCCGCCCGGGAGATCTCCGCCCTCCACTGGCCGATGAGTTTCCAGACGGAGCGCCCACGCGGGCGAAACGGGGGCTGTGTGAGCGCCGAGAAAGAACCGAACAACACCGATCCCACCCCGCCGCCTCCCGCGGCGCGGCCGAAGCGGATCATGCGCACCACCGCCTCCGCCACGACGCGTATCGGACTTGCTGGCGGGCTGCTCATCGTCGCTGGGGTCGCGGGAGGCATGTACTGGATGTCCTTCGCGGCAGGGGTGGACGCGGCCGCGGGCGAGCGGACCAGCGCGCGAACCGCCGCGGCTTTGGTCGCGTCGGGAATCTCCAAGTCGCTGCGAGCCGGTGATCTCGCGGACGTGCACCTCGGGCTCCGGGACGCGCTCAACGCCGGGGGCATCTCCCGCTGCCGCCTGCTGCTCGCGGACGGGAGCGTGATCGCCGACACCGCGAGGGCGCCGTCCAACCCAGATGAACCGCTGCCGGCCCAGTGGCCGGAGCGCGGGCCCGACGCGGCGTCGCCGCTCGACGAGCCCGGGACCGCGAGCGCCACGATCTCGGTTCCCGGACGCGGGCTCGCGACGGTGGTCGTCAGCCCCTCGGAAGGAGCGTCGACGCGGAACGGACGCGACAGGTTTCTGGGGGGCGTGGCGGTGTCGCTCGCGTTGCTCGGCGCGTGGGTCGCGGCTATCCGCTGGGCGGGAGCTCGAATCCGAGGGCTCGGGGCGGTGCGCAGCGCTCTCATGGCCGCGCGCGACGCCGCGGGCGAAGCGTTGTTGGTGTCCGACAGGTTCGGCGCCGAAGCCGCGGCTTGGAACGAACTGGTGACCGAGCGTGAGCGGCTCAGGACCGCGGCGACTCTGGTCCATGCGGGAGCCTCGGTCGGCGGCGGGAGCAAGGGCGACTCCGCGAACGCCGCGGCGTTGGACGGGCTGTGGCTCGGCGTGATGCTGCTCGATGGCGAGGGGCGGGTGGAATACGCCAACGGTGCCGCGGCGGTCATGCTTCGCTCGAAGCGGGACGCGCTGGTCGGGAGAGAGCTGGCGGAGACGGTGACGGACCCCGGCGCGAGGGGCTCGATTCTCGAGGCCGTGAAGGGTAAGCGTCGCGCGAGCGCCGAGATCACGACCGCGCAGGAGAACCAAGAACAAGCCGTGCTGCGTCTGACGGTGAAGCCGCTGCGCCGGGGCGACGTGGCATCGTCGATGATGCTGATCGAGGACGTGACCCAGCAGCGCGTCGCGGACGAGAGCCGCAACGCGTTTGTGTCGCAGGCGACCCACGAGCTGCGCACCCCGCTGACGAACATGCGGCTCTACCTGGACACCCTGGCGGAGGAGGGTGACGCTGACCCGGCGGTGAAGGCGCGTTGCATGAACGTCATCTCCGGCGAGGTGCGGCGTCTGGAGCGGATCGTGGGCGACATGCTGTCGGTAAGCGAGATCGAGGCCGGATCGCTGCGGATTCTGAGGTACGACCTGAACGTGGGCCAGCTCATGGAGGAGATCGAGGCGGACTTCCGCGCTCAGGCGGAGGATCGCGAGATCGAGTTGCGGTTCGAGATGCCTCCGAAGGTGCTTCCGGCCCGTGCGGACCGGGACAAGCTCACGCTCGCGCTGCACAACATCATCGGGAACGCGCTCAAGTACACACCGGCCGGGGGCGCGGTGACGGTGCGCGTGGAACAGAGCCCGGCGGACCTGCGCGTCAGCGTGATCGACAACGGGATCGGGATCAAGCCCGACGAGTGCGAGCTCATCTTCGACCGCTTCTACAGGGCCAAGGACAAGCGGCTCGCGGGGATCACGGGCTCGGGGCTCGGGCTCGCGCTGGCGCGTCAGATCGCGCGGCTGCACGCGGGCGACGTGTCGGTCCGCAGCGTTCTGGATAAGGGAAGCACGTTCACGCTCACCGTGCCGACGGGCGAAGCCGGAGCGGTCGCGGCGCGGGCCGCATAGGAGGAGTCGCTTCCGTGGAGATCGCCGAGTCACGACAAGGGGCGGTGACGGTGCTCAAGCCGTCTGGTCCACTCTGCCTGGGCGACGCCGAGCAGTTCCGCAGGCACGTCGCCGATGTGCAGGGCAAGAGCCTCGGGCGGCTGGTCATCGACGCCTCCGCGATCGCCTATGTCGACAGCCAGGGTCTGGAAGCGCTCGTTGCGGCGAGCGACGAGCTGGCCGGTGGCGGGCGGGCGCTGCGGCTGTGCGGGGCGGGCGATACGCTGCGCGAAGTGCTCGACCTCACCGGTCTCAACGACCGCTTCGAGCTGTACGACGACGTGAACACCGCGGTGAGGAGCTTCCTCTCATGAGCGGCCCCCCGCAAGGCGGCAGGAAGGGGACGCACCGCAAGCCGCGGGTCGGCGAGGTGCTGGTGGGCGAGGGGCTGCTGACGCCCGAGCAGCTCGAACGTGTGCTGGCGGAACAGAAGACCGGCTCGCGGATGCTCGGCGAGTTGCTGGTCGAGAAGAACATCGTGGCGGCGGGCTCGCTGGTGCGGGCGCTGAGCCGGTGCCTGGGGGTGAAAGGGTGCGTGCTGCGGCACGGCCTGATCGACCCGCAACTGATCAAGGTCATCGGCGCCGAAGAGGCCGAACGCCTCAAGCTGATCCCGATGTTCAAGGTGGGGACGCAGCTGACGGTGGCGATGGCCGAGCCGCAGAGCCTGCCCGCGATCGACCGGCTGCGTGAACTGACCGGGTGCACGATCAACCCGGTGGTGGCGCTCGAAGCGAACATCCTCGAGTTCATCCGCAAGTACCAGAGCGGCGACGTGGACGTGGACGCGTTCCTGACGAGCCTGAGCGAGTCGGACGTGGAGGTGGTGGAACGCGAATCGGTGGACGAAGGGCCGAGCACGGACCTGGACAGGATGGTCGCAGGGAGCCCGATCATCAACCTGGTGAACATCGCGTTCCTGACGGCGGTGAAGGACAAGGCCAGCGACATCCACATCGAGCCGGACCGGCGGGGGACGAGGATCCGCTACCGCATCGACGGCGTGCTGCGCGACCTCATGAAGCCCCCGCCCGGGATGCACGCGCCGATTGTGTCGCGGGTCAAGGTGATCGGCAAGATGGACATCGCCGAGAAGCGCATGCCGCAGGAAGGCCGCGTGCGGATCGTCGCCGAGGGGCGCGACATCGACCTGCGCGTCTCGAGCATCCCGACGCTGCTGGGCGAGAAGCTCGTGGTGCGCATCCTCGACAAGGCGAACCTCAAACTGAGGCTGGAAGACCTCGGCTTCAGGCCCGGCGCGATGGAGACCTTCAAGAGGTTCCTCGATCAGTCGCACGGCATGGCGCTGGTCACCGGCCCCACCGGCAGCGGCAAGACGACGACGCTCTACTCCGCGCTCGACCTGCTCCGCAGCCCCGAGGTCAACATCCTCACCGTCGAGGATCCCGTCGAGTACCAGCTCGACATGGTGAACCAGATCCAGGTGAACGAGCAGATCGGCCTGACGTTCGCGCGCGTGCTCCGCAGCGCGCTGCGTCAGGACCCGGACATCATCATGGTCGGCGAGATCCGCGACCACGACACCGCGCGCGTCGCGGTGCAGGCCGCGCTCACCGGGCACCTGGTGCTCGCGACGCTGCACACCAACGACGCGCCGGGCGCTGTCGCGCGGCTCGTCGACATGGGAATCGAGCCGTACCTGCTCAGCGGGGCGCTCAACGGCGCCGTCGCCCAGCGCCTGGCCAGAACGGTGTGCCCCTCCTGCGCGATCAAGGCCTACCCGCCGTCGACGGTGCTCGCCCAGGCCGGGCTCGCGGACCACGAGGGCAAGCCGTTCCGCGCGGGCGCGGGATGCCAGCGGTGCCACAACTCCGGGTACGCGGGGCGCTGCGGGGTCTACGAGGTCTTCGAAGTGACGCCCGAGGCCCGCCGCATGATCCACCACGGACGCCCGACGCACGAGCTCAGGGACAGGATGCGTGAATCCGGCGGCCTCTCCCTCCGCGAGGAGGGTGTGCTCCTCGCCCTCGACGGACGCACCACCCTCGAAGAGATCCTCCGCGTCACCCAGAACGACGACGACGAATCGCTCGTGCCCGGCAAGCCCCAATCCCACAAGGAGGCCGCGTGAAGTTCGCGTGCCAGGGCTTCGATCGCGCCGGACGCGCCGTCAACGACACCGTCGACGCGCCCGACGCCCAGGAGGCGGCGGAGATCCTCCACCGGCGCGGCATCTTTGCGTCGCAAGTGCGACCCGCGGAAGTGGGCGCGGGATCCGGCCCGCGCAAGCCGCGCCGAAGGCAGGGCGCTGGGGCGCGCACGAAGGCCGTCGCCGGGTTCGTGCGACAGCTCTCGGTGCTGGTCGCCACCGGAACACCGATGGCCGACGCGATCGCGTCGATCGAGCGCCAGTTGCCCGACACACCATTCCGCACCGTCGTGCGAGCGCTGCTCGCGCGCGTCGAGGAAGGCGCGCAGCTCTCCGAGGCGATGGCCCTGCACCCAGACTACTTCGACGGCGTCTGCCGAAGCCTCGTCGCCGCCGGCGAGAGCGGAGGCAAGATGGAGGAGATGCTCGCCCGCCTCGGCGACCTCCTCCGCCAACAGGTCAGGACGCGCCAGGTCGTGCAGAGCGCCATGATCTACCCCGCGCTGCTCATGGTTGTCGCGGTCGGCGTGACAGCCGTCATGCTCGGCTTCGTCCTTCCTCGGTTCGAGGGGCTCTTCAAGACTCTCGGTGGCCCGCTCCCCTCGTCCACCCGCGTGCTCATGCAGGCCAGCACACTGCTGCGTCAGTGGTGGCCCGTGCCGCTCGGACTGTTCGCGGGCTTGGGCGCTGCGACCCGCCTCGCCTCGGCCACACCCCGCGGTGCCCTCACCATGGCCGCGGCGATGCGGCGTGTACCCTTGCTCAACGTGCTCCGGCGGAGCATCGCCACCGCTCGCATCGTGCGCGTGCTGGGCGTGCTTCTCACCGGGAAAGTCGCCATGGTGGATTCCCTCAGGCTGCTGCGCCAGAGCGCGCCCGGGGTCGAGTACACCAAGCTTCTCACGCACGCTGAAGAACTGGTGATGCAGGGCGAGTCGCTCAGCGTCGCGTTCGCGGACGATCGGCTCATCGTCCCCGCGGCGTGCGAGGCCCTGCGGAGCGGGGAGAGGTCCGGCCGCGTCGGGCCGGTGCTGCTGCAAGTCGCCGACGCCCTCGACGAAGAAAACGAGCTGTCCGTGAAGACCTTCGCCGGCCTCGTCGAGCCGCTCATCCTGCTCGCCATGGGCGTGGTCGTCGGGTGCGTCGCGATCAGCATGTTCCTCCCCTTGTTCGACCTCGCCGCCGCGGGGGGGAGCCCCGGCCCATGATCCGCACGAGACGCACCCCCATCGGCGTCGACCTGTGCGGTCGATGGATGAAGGCGGCCCAACTGACCGTCGGGTCGGGCGGCCCGCGCTTCCACGGCGCGTGCCGCGTCGAGCGGCGCAGCAGCGAGAGCCAGCCCGACACGGACGAGATCGGGGATCTCCTCGAAGCCGCGGCGAGGTCGGGGTGCGAGGGCTCGCGCGTGGTGGTCGGTGTGCCCCCCACCATCACGATCGGAGCCGCGCTCTCGCTGCCGCCCAGGTCGAGCGGTGCGCCGCTCGAGCAGATCGCGAAGCTCGAACTCGCGAGGACCGCGAGAGTCCCGCCCGAGACGATCGAAACCGCGATGTGGGATGTGCCCGCGCCCGGGCGCGGCGGCGAGGCGACCCACGTCGTCGCGATCGGACTCCCCCACGCGGAGTCGAATCGGCTGATGAGCGCGTTCGACGCGGCCGGGTATGAAGTCGAACGGATCGACGCACGGGGGTGCGCACTCGGCCGTGCGGCCGGAGTTGACGGTGCCGGAGCATCGCTGCTGATCGACGTGGGATGGGACCACACGGGTCTGCTGCTGCTGCTGGGAGGGCGCGTGCTCTATCAGCGCGTGCTGACCGACACGAGCCTGGCGTCCCTCTACGCCCGCGCCGGCGTGCGCGACGCGCCTTCCCGCGCGGTGCTCGACTCGGCGATACTCCACCCTGATGGTCAGCAGGTCGGCGGCCGGGCGCTGGACCCCGCCCGCGCGGCGCTCACCGCGATGCTCGATACGGTCGCGACCGAGGCGGAAAGGTCCCTCGCCTACGCGGCCCACAGGTACCCCACGATCCCGATCGGCGCGGTGCGCATCACCGGGGACGGCGGAGGGTTGCCCGGGCTCGCGTCGAGGCTCGCGTGCTGCGAGCTGCCGGTGCAGCCGCTGACCCCGGTGAACCTGGTCCGCTTCGACCGTTCGGGTCTTCGCTTCGCCAGCTCGCACGGGATGTCCTGCGCGATGGGCTTGGCGCTCCCCGGGCTTGCCTCCGGGAAGGAGGCAGCGTGATCTGCATCAACCTGATCCCGCGGGCGAGGCGTGAAGAGACCGAGCGTCGGCGGCGGGTGCTGACATGGGCGGCGTCGCTCGGCGTGTACGCCCTCGCGCTCGCGGTCGCCGGATCAGCCGCGAGGACGTTCGCGGTGCCCGCGGAGCGTGAGCGCAACGAGCTAGACCGCGTGCGCGAGGCGCTGAGGCTGAAGGACGCGCAGCTGCGCGAAGCAAACTCTGCGTGCGCGAAGGTCGAGAGCCGGCTCGCCGCGCCGCGCCAGATCTCGGCACGCCCTGACTGGAGCGTGGTGCTGCGGCTTGTCGCGGAGCGTCGGGGCGAGCTGCTGGTTCTGGATTCGATCGCGGTGTCGCAGTCGGGCAGCGACGGATCGGCCGCGCGGGTGGAGATCGCGGGATCTGGAGCGACACAGCGGGCCGCGAGCGAGTTCATCTCCGCGCTCGAGCAGCTTGGCCTTTTCTCGTCGGTCAAACAGGTGGAGAGCCGGACGCGGATCATCGAGGGACGCCAGGTCGTGGGCTTCCAGCTCGTGTGCACGCTCGGCCCAGCCTCACCCGGGAGCGCGCGATGAGCGAGGAGATCGCGAAGTGGAAGGCCGCGGTGGATGGCGCGGGCGTCGTTGGCGCGGTGGTGCTCACGGGCGCCGCGTACCTGCTGGGCTATGCGCCGCTCGCAGAAGACGCTCGTCGCGCGAGCGAGCTGCGGCAGGGGGTGCGTGAGGCACGGGCCTCGCTCGACTCGGCTTCGGCACGGATGGAAGCGGCCCGCGCGCGGCTGGAGTCACTGCGAGCGGAGGAAGCGTCCAGCATCGAGATGCTCCCCGTCACGGCCCTCAACCGCCGGCTGGGCACGCTCGCTGAGAGAGCCGAGGCCGCGGGTTTGCGGATCACCTCGACCCGGCCGGGAGAGCCGCGCGCTCTCGCGCGGTACACCGCGGTCCCGCTCAGCCTCGGCGGGGACTGCTCGTACCCCGGCTTCGTGAAGTTCCTCGAGCTGCTCCACGCCGAAGTACCGGACGTCGCGGTCGAGTCGTTCGAGCTCTCGGCGCTCCGCGGCTCCGGCGGCGCGGACGGCGCCGTGTTCTCCGTCCGCGCGGCCTGGCACGCGCGGAAAGACCAGGCGGACGGCGCGGGCGCGGGATCGCCAACACCGAACCCCGGGGGTTGACGCCCGCGCTACGGAATGACTCTGTATCCGCGTGGAACTCTCACTCGAACGCAAGGTGTACGGTGGAATCTTGGTCGTCGCTCTGACGGGGTTGGCCTTCGACAGGCTGTACCTCGGGGGCGCGGCCACCGGGCCCCAGAGCGTGGAGGCGGCCGAGCCCCAACCCGGCACTGCACCGGCCGCGGCCGCGCGCCCGCCGAGCCCTACGGCGTTGCTCACGCAGAAGCTGGATTCTTTCCGCGCGATGCTCAAGTCAGAAGCTGGCGACGCGTTCGCGCTCCCGCTCTCGCTGCGACCCGACGCCGGTGAGCCGCTGGCGGCTCCCGCGTTGCAGAAGGCCCGCACGCCCGAGACCGACATGACCCTGAGTTCGGTGGGCAACGTGGGCACCCCGGGGGCGTTCGCACGCGTCGGGAACCACCTTCTCCGCGTGGGCGTGGAGGGCCCGCTCGGACTCCTGCTGGTCTCGCTCGAGAAGGCCGACGGCGGCAAGGATCCGATGATGCAGGAGTTCGTCGCGGTCGTCCGCGACGGCGAGGGCCAGACCCACACCCTCCGCATGACCATGGGCGGTCGCGGCTCCGATCAGAGATCGGACAAGCGGCGATAACCGATCAGCACCGAAGCTTTGTGCGGGTTCTGCCGCCCGGGGCGGCCATTCGCGGGCGAGGGGCAGGACCCGCGGTACCGTGCGTGAACCGCCGAGCCCCCGCTACCGATCCCTCAGGACGACCGAGGTCCACGCCGAAGACCGGCGAGCGGTCCGTTGTAGAGCTTGGAGGCACACATGTATTCTGCGTCAGTTTCCTCGCGGCGTGGCTTCAGCCTCATCGAACTGGTCATCGTCGTGGTGATCATCGGTATCATCGGCGCCATCGCGATCCCGCGGATGGGCAGCGGCGTCGAGAAGGCGGGCGATAGCGCCCTCAGCGCCAATCTCGCGGTGCTGCGCTCGGCCATCGACCTCTACTCAACCGAGCACAGCGGCAGCTTCCCCGCCGCGTCGACCATCGTCGACCAACTAACGATGTACTCCGACGACGCCGGCGCGGCGGTCGCGACCAAGGACTCGACCCACATCTTCGGGCCTTACCTCCGCTCCGTGCCCCCGCTCCCGGTCGGCGCGAAGAAGGGCGCTACCGGCATCGCGGCGGCCGATGGCGCGACCATCGGCTGGATCTACACCGAGTCCACCGGGGAGATCCGCGCGAACACGACGACCGAAGAGGACGCCCGCGGCAACCTGTACAGCGACTACTGATCCCCCTGGACGACGGGGGACGCGCCCCGCTGCTGAGGAGAGACCATGCAGGCGCACCGCGCGACGCACCCGACCCCTCGCTCCCGAGCGCGGCGTCGGGTGTCGCCGTTGCTGAGGGGCTTCTCGCTTCTCGAAGCGGTGATCTGCGTCACGGTCATCGGGATCCTCTCCGCCGTCGCGGTGGTCCGCTTCGCCGGTGCCAACTCCCGATCGCGGGCGACCGCCGCGGGATCCGCGCTCGCCGCCGCGATCGGGCGTGTGCGTGAGGAATCCGACGCGGCCAGCGCTTCGCGTCAGATGACGTTCGTCAAAGGCGCGAGCGAGGTGCCGGTCACCGACGAGCGCGGCCGAGCGATCCGAGTGGAACGGCTCGGCTTCGAGCCCGGGAGCTGCGTCATCTGGGCGGCGGATCTGGGCGGCGACACGGTGCTCCAGTTCAACGGCTTCGGTGTGCCCGCCGCGGGCGGGACCGTGACGGTCTTCGCCTCGGGGACGTTGTGCACCGTCACGATCGCCTCCGGCGACGCCCGCTGCGAGGTTGGGCCGCCGCGAGATCCCGTCGATCGGGGGGGACGTTGAGAGTCCGGTCGCGTGCAACCCAGCGGGGCTTTACGCTCATCGAGCTCGTGCTCTCCATGGGCATGCTGGTCCTCATCTGCGGCGTCGTCGCGGGGGTCGTTTCGCTCGCGGGGAGGTCGATGGAATCTCCGGACGAGCGTGCGACGGGGCCGCTCGAAACCGCGCGCGTGCTGAGCGGGGTGCTCGACGAGCTGTCTCTGGCCACCAGCGTCACCACCGCGCAGTCGGGCAAGGTGGAGTTCACCACCGGCGATGTGACCGGAGACGGCGCAGCGGACTCCGTCTCGTACTCGTGGTCGGAGCCGGGTGCGCCGCTGCTGCGCACGGTGAACGCGGGAGCGGAAATCGAGATCGCCCCCGCGGTCGCGGAGTTCGGGGTCGCGTTCACTTCGCGCGAGGCGACCCACGAGGTCGCGGGTGCCGACGCCGAAGGCGCCGAACAACTGCTCGCGAGCTGGTCGCTCGACGGGCCGGTGTCGGCGAAGGTCACCGCCACGAGCATCCACGCGCAGTACCTCCGCCCCGCGCTCAGCGCCGAAGTCACCGGCTGGCGCCCGACCCGGATCGAGCTCTTCCTCGCGAGTGAAGGGCCGGCCACGGGGTCGTTTCAGGTCAGAGCTTTCGCGGCCTCGCCACCGTCCCGTGGCTTGACGGCGCTCTGCTCGACTTCCGTCTCGGAAAGCTCCCTCCCCGCGACCGCGGGATGGCACTCGGTCTCCCTCCCGGTGCCCGGCGTGTTGGGCCCGACGCAGGGCCTGCTCGTCACGATCGGGCAGGGCGCTCTCGGCGACTCCGGCACGCTGCGCGCCAGACTCTCCGGCGTGCCCGCTCGCGGTGGCGCACTCGCGATCGCGGCACTCTCGGGGCTCGCGTGGACCGACTACCCCGATGGATCGCTGCGGTTCAGGCTCTACGGTCGGACCACTTCACCCTCGACGCTCTCGCTTGGCTCGCCCCGCCTGGCCGAAGCGGCGGTGCGGCTGCGCATGGGCGCCGAGGCAATGGTCGGTTCGACGCGCATGCTCGCGGAGCCCGACGCGCCCCTCGAGCCGGCCGTGGTTGAAGAGGGGCTCGTCGGGTCCGTGATTGACGCGCTCGGTCAGTTGCTCGGACTGGGAGGAGGCGGCAATGGCTGACTCCAGGCGCGGGCTCACGCTCGTCGAGGTCGTCGTCTCGCTGCTCGTGGTGGCGGTCATGATCGGTGCCGGGCTCGGCGCCTCTTCGCGCGCGGTCACCACGCGCTCCGCCGCCGGGGAGCGGGCCCGCGCCCAGTTGCTCGCCGGCACGCTGCTGTCTGAAGTGCTCGCGAAGCACTTCCGCGAGTCGGCGGGCGCCCTCGGCCCTGACGCCGGCGAATCACTCACCGACCGCGCGACGTTGGACGACGTCGACGACTTCGACGGGTACACGCAGTCGCCCCCCGCGACCCTCGGGGGCGATCCGTTGGCACCCGCGGGCTGGGCGTGGAGCGCGGAGATCGAGTGGATCACGCCCGCCACTCTCGCGACCTCACCGATTGAAACGGGCACCAAGCGGGTACGGGTGTCGGTCACCCGCGCGGGACGCGAGGTCGGTACCGTCGTCGGCTTCAAGTCCCTCTCGTTCGAGGAGTCCCGGTGATGCACAGCCCCGCACGGCGCGGCACCGTGTACATCTTCGTCCTCGCGGCGGCACTGATCGTCGTCGCGCTCGGGATCGCGGCGGTCGCGGTCTCGCGGTCACGCCTGGCGGCGGCGGTCGCGGTCTCCGACAGGCGCGCGGCCCGCGCGGCGGCGGTCGGCACGCTCGAGGCGGCGCTGGATGCCTCGGAGGGATCGCTCAGCTGGCGCGAGTCGCTCCGGTCCGGTGGCCCGGTTGTGAGCGGGGCCGCGGGCGGCGTGAGCGTCGAGGGAGTAGTCTCGGACCCCGCGGACGCGAACCTCTCTGACGACTGGACAGAGCCGATCCAGATCGAGGCCGAGGGGTCGCTGCGAGGCGCACGTCAGCGGGTGTCCGCGGAGTTCTCGCCCCGTTTCCGATCGAGCTCCGGCCTCGGCGCGGCGTTGTGCGCAGGCGGTTCGATCACGCTGAACTCGGCGCTCGTTGATGTCGTCGGGACCGTTGCGGCGGGCAAGGACATCATCGCGAACGGATCGACGCAGGCGGCGACACTGTGGAGCGCGGGCGGGACCATCAGCGGCACCGGGTACACCGGAACGACAGCCACCGGCGCAGCCGCGCTCGAACTCCCCACCGAGGACGCGATTGCGTACTTGGAAGCGGAGGGCACGGGGATCCGCTACTCCTCCACGGGCGGACTGATCTCGTCCCTTCTGCTCTCCTCGGCGGTCAATCCGTACGGGAGCGCGAACCCGAGGGGGATCTACTACATCCGGTGCGGGCGCTCGCCCCTGGTGCTCAAGAACTGCCGGATTCGCGGGACGCTTGTCGTTCTGGAAGCCGGGGCTTCGTTTCAGATCGAGGGGGCGGTGAACATCGAGCCCGCCGAGGAGGGACTCCCCGCGCTCGTGGTTGACGGCGAGCTGTACATGATGAACACCGGCGCGGACCTTTCGGAATCAGCGCTCTCCCGGAACTTCAACCCCGCGGGCTCTCCGTACGAGGGTGTATCCGACAGCGACCAGACCGACACGTACGCGAACATGATCACCGGGATCGTCTGGGTGACCGGCTCGTTGAAAGCCGCGGGCCCGACGCTGGCCTGCGACGGAACGATCGCGGTGACGGGCGACGCGGAGCTGTATGGTTCGGTCTTGCTCCGGCACAGAGAGGCGCAAACGCTGGTTCCCGGCCTCGCGAGGGTCGCGGGATGGGACCTCAACCGCGCCACGGTGCGGAGGCGCGTCGACTGAGCGTCAGGCCGCGAGCCCGCGCGACGCGTGATCTCCACGCATGAGCGCGTCGTAGCCGGCGAAATCCATCAGCACGAAGGTGAGCACGAGTGTCGGATCGAGCTGCGAGCCCGCGGAGGCTGCCATCTCTCTGAGGACACGGCTGCGGGACATCGCGGGGCGGTACGAACGGCTGGAGCTCATCGCGTCGAAGGTGTCCGCGATCGAGACGATCCTCGCGAACAACGGGATCGATTCGGCGCTGAGCCCGTGCGGATATCCCTTGCCGTCGAATCGCTCGTGATGGTGGAGCACCGCGGGGAGGACCGGGGCCAGCGGCGGGATGCCACCGAGGATTCGGTAGCCGATCTCGGGGTGCTGGCGGATCAGATCAAACTCCGCTTCCGTCAGTTTGCCCGCTTTCGTGAGCACCGCCTCGGGCACGCCGATCTTGCCCACGTCATGCACGATGCCCGCGAGCCGGACGAGTTCGACCTCGGCGTCGCTGAGGCCGACCCGCTCGGCGAGTTGCCCTGCAAGAAATGCAACACGCTCGCTGTGGCCGCAGGTGTAGCGGTCTTTCGCGTCGATCGCCGCGGTGAGCGCCTTCACGGTGCCCATGAACATCTGCCGCTGTTCGTCGTAGAGCACGACGTTGTCGCAGAACGAGCTGACAAAGCCCGCCGAGGCTTCGAGCAACTGCGTGTCGTAGCTGCTCACCAGCGGGTCCGCGCCGTACTTCTGGCCGGCCGCGAGACATCCGACGGTCCGGTCCTTGATCACCAGCGGCTGCAAGACGGATTGGCCGGGGTTGATGGACCCGTCGCCGAGCACCACCCCTTCGCGCAGTGGTGCGTTGGACATCCGCTCGCGGAGCCGGTCGGCGATGTCGCCGGTCTCTACACTGGGCGCCGCGCTGAAGCGGCTGCGGCCGCGGAAGGCCTCCGGGCAATCAGGCGAGTCGAGGAACACCAGGCCCAGCCACTCGAAGGCGAGAACCGAGAAGAGTCGCCCGGTCACGAGCTCGAAGAAGTGCGTGGGCTGAGACACGTCCCGCATCTCGCGCCCGATGGAGTACAGGGTCTCGATGGTGTCAAACGACGCCCCCAGTTGCCTCGCGAAGCCGTCGATCGTCGCTCTGGCTTCTTCGAGCTCGCCCAGGTCGGACCGCAGCTGCGCCGCCAGCGGGTGGGCGCGAGAATCGCGGGGCGGCCAGTCCGCCGGCAACCCCGCGGCCGAGAGCCGAGCGTTCCAGAGGTTGGGGGAGGGCTGGTGCACGCGGGTCACGCGACCTTCCTCGCGTCCGACCCCGGGAGCAGCCGGGCGACGTGTTCGAGGAGCTGCCGCATCCCGAAGGGTTTACCCAGCACGGCGCGGATCGAGGTCCCCAGCAGCTCGGCGGGTTGGAGCACGTAGCCGCGAGCGGTGACCAGCACGACCGGGACGTCGACCGTCTCAGGGTTATCGCACAGTCGCTTGGCCATCTCGACTCCCGACATCAGGGGCATCTGGTAGTCCGTGATGACCAGCACCGGTGGACTCGCGGTCGCGGCCTCGAGACCCTCGACTCCGGTGCGGGCCTCGACGACGCGGTAGCCCGCGGCTTCGAGGCGCATCCTGACCACGTGGCGGATCGGCGCCTCGTCGTCGCATATCAGGATGGAGGGCCCGGCCGGCACGGGGTTCACAACGGGAGTATCGGCCGGGCCACGGACCGTCTTCAACCGCCCCGCGACCGACCGCGCGTTTCCCGTGCGTTCAAGCCCGTCGGACTTCCACACGTCCCCCGGGCATGTCCTTGATCGCCAGCCCCATCGCGGCGAGCTCGTCGCGGATGCGGTCGGAGGCAGCGAAATCCTTGGCCGCGCGGGCGTCGCGCCGAGCCCTGAGCAACTCCTCGACGCGCGGGTCCGGGTCCACTCCGGGGGAGAAAAGACCGATCTCGTTCGACACCGCTTTGGGTCGAGCCAGCGAGAGAACCCCGAGCACCTCGTCGAACGAGCGCAGCAGCGCGGCGTCTTCGTCGCTCGGTCGCTTGACCGATCCAACGAGGGTGTTCACCGCCGCGAGCGCGCCCGCGATGTTTAGGTCGTCGTGCATCGCCGCGGCGAACGACGCTCGCGCTTCGGCCGCCGGTCCAGGATCGTCGATCCCCTTCGCGCCGTCGATGAATCTGCGCCAGCGATCGAGCATCCGCTGGGAGTCTTCGAGGCCTTGCCAGGTGAAGTTTGCGTTGCTGCGGTAGTGGGTCTTGATCAACTCCAGCCGAAGGGCCGCGGGCTCGACTCCCTTGGCGAAGAGATCGCGAGCTGTGAAGAAGTTCCCCTTGCTCTTGCTCATCTTGGTCCCCTCCACGAGAAGGAACCGCGGGTGGAACCACATGGTCGAGAACGTGCCCGAGGCGGGCTCGGCGTTGAACGCGCAGCACGATTGGGCCATCTCGCACTCATGGTGAGGGAAGATGTTGTCCTCGCCGCCGGAGTGGAGGTCGATCAGCGAATCGCCGTCGGGTACACCGAAAGCGGCGAGCGCTGCTTGAGCATCGGCGCTGCCCCGCAGCGCGGGGCTGAGGCGGGTCAGGCTCATCACGGTGCACTCGATGTGCCATCCGGGGTACCCCTTCCCCCACGGTGATTCCCACTTCATGATGTGGGAGGGATCCTCCTTCCAAAGGAGGAAGTCCGCCGGGTGCTCCTTCTGCGACTGATTCTCGTCGCTCACGCGCCCGCCCTCGCCCGCGCGAAGGGCATCGAGCGTGTTGCCGCTGAGCGCGCCGTACGGGGCGTAGCTGCGGACTCGGAAGTAGACCACCCGTTCGCCCGGTCCGCCGACGACGTACGCGGAGCCGCGTTCAAGGAGCCTGGCAATGACCACCTTCATGCCCTCGACGTTCTGCGTCGCGCGGGGCATGAGCGAAGGATCCTTCTCGGCGTCGATGGCGAGCTGAAGCCCGAGTGTTCTCGCGTCCTCGCGGAAGCGGTCCTCGTAGAACCGCGCGATCTGGTACGGGTCTGTCGGATCGATCGCGACTCCCGCCGGGATCTTGCCGCTCTTCTTGGCCTCTGCCAGCCGGCGGCCGGCGACGGCCATCCGGTCTTCGCCGTTCTCGCCGCCGTCGGCATCATCGGTCATGTGGCCGACATCGGTGATGTTCATGACGTGAACCACGCGCCGGCTACCCCGGTGCACGCCGCCCGCGCGATCGCGCAGCTCGCACAGCGGCGATTCGATCCAGCGACGGAGGAGATCCGCCGCGAGGAACGATCTGGAGTTGCCGATGTGGGCGTCGTCGTACACCGTTGGGCCGCACGTGTAGAAGGTCACGTTCGCCGGGTCGGAGGGGATGAACTCGTGCTTGGCGCGGCGCAACGTGTTGTAGATTTGCAGGGGCATGGCGGAGGATAGGAGCCGGGGAAGGACGCGGGGCGTTGGCTACTCCCGCGGCCCGATCATCCCGATCATGCGGCCGGTGACGCCCTTGTCACGACGGTGCGAGAAGAACAGCGAGGCGTCGCGGACCGTGCAGTAGGGCAGGACGTCCACGGCCACAGCCCCCCCGACCGAAGCCTGGTGCGCGAGGCACGCCTTCAGATCGACCCGACCCTTCCCGCCCCCGACGTCCCACGCGAACCTCGGGTCGTTGCCGAACTCGCGCCGAAAGACCTCGACCACCTCCGGCCCGACCTCGAACTCGTCCGCGCCGATGCACGGGCCGATGGCCGCGACGATCGCCGAGGCTCCGAGGGCTCGCATTTCTTCCATGGCACGCTTCAGAACGCCCGCAACTACACCCCGCCAACCCGCGTGCACCGCGCCGACAACGCGACCGTCGGACGAGGCCAGCAGCACGGGGGTGCAGTCGGCGACACGGATCACCGCCAACACCCCGGGGTCATCGGTCACGATCGCGTCGGCTTTCACGTCTCCCCACGTGATGGGCGGAGCGGGCGCGTCCCCTCGCTTCGCGACGTGGACGACCGCGCCGTGCACCTGATGCACCTGGAGTATCTTCCGCTCCGCGCACCCGAGCGTCGCCGCGGCACGCTCGAAGTTCGCCGCGATGCACTCGCGGGGGTCGCGTCCGACTCCCGCGGGCAGTTCGGAGGGATTGCCGAAGTTGAGCGAGTCGAAGGGCGCGAGCGACACCCCTCCCACACGGGTCGAGAACGCGTGCGGGACCGTGAGCTGGGAGAGCGTCGGCGCGGAGAGCAACATCGGGGGCGTCATCGCGTTGAGGGTAAGGGGGCCGGGTCCGCGCCGCGCACCCACGCGGGACCCCTTACGATCCCGGCCGATGGACCCGGCCCTGAGACCACTTGTCATCTTCACCGCCTCGATCGGCGCGGGGCTGCTCGGCTCGCTCACCGGGCTCGGCGGCGGTGTGGTCGTCGTGCCGCTGCTTGTGTTGGGCTTCGGCGTCGATCTCCCGTTCGCGGTCGGGGCGAGTCTCATCGCAGTCATCGCGACCTCGTGCGGGTCTTCGGCCACCTACCTCCGCGACGGGTACACGAACATGCGGGTCGCGATCCTGCTTCTGGTCGCCACGGTCGCGGGGGCGTTCGTCGGCGCGGAACTCGCGCCGTACGCGCCGCGCGCGGTGCTCACGACGCTGTTCGGGTCTGTCGCGCTTTGGTCGGCGTACGCGACGCTGCGGCCCAAGCGCATCGACCGCACCGACTCCCAGCCCGATGTGCTCGCGACGCGGCTGCGGCTCAACGGGACCTGGCCCACCAAAGAAGGCCCCCGCCCCTACTACGTCCGCGGCGTGCCCCTTGCCCTGACGATCATGCTCGGGGCCGGCATGCTCTCGGCGATGATCGGCATCGGCTCGGGCATCGTGAAGGTCCTCGCGATGGACCGCGTCATGCGGCTGCCGTTCAAGGTCAGCACCTCAACCAGCAACTTCATGATCGGCGTCACCGCGGCGGCGAGCAGCGGCGTGTACCTGCACCGCGGGCAGTTGGAGCCGACGCTCTGCGCGCCGGTCGCGCTCGGCGCACTCGCGGGCTCCGTCGCCGGTGCGCGGCTCCTCAAGCGGGTCGACTCCCGGCTGCTGCGGGTCGCCTTCGCAACGGTGGTCGGGATCGCGGGAGTGCAGATGATCCTGAAGGGAGTGCGGTGGTGAAAGAGCCCCCGACCGGACAGCGCGCGGCTTCGAGCCCGGCGGCGAAGGCCCTGAACTGGGCGACGGTCTGCGCCGCCGCGGTGCTCGCGCTCGGAGTGGTGATGATGGTGTCGCGCGGAAACCCGCCGCAGATCGCGGACTTCGCGGCCCGCGAACGCCAGGAGGACTCGATCGCCAGAGTAATCGGCGGGGCGCTCCGCGGCGAACCCGGCGCGGTCGCGTTGCTGGGCGTGGTGATGCTGCTGGCGATCCCCGCGGCTCGAACGCTCGCCGCCGGAGTCGGCTTCTTGCGCGCGAAAGACCGGCTCTTCGCGGGCCTGGCGGTGGCGATCGTCGCCGCGCTCGTGGCGGGGTTGTGGTAACTCAGGCCCGAGCGAACCGCCGAACCAGGATCGAGTTGTTCTGGCCGCCGAACCCGAAGGAGTTCGAGAGACAAACGTCGACGCCGCCCGATTCGCGGCAGTCGCGCGCGGTGTTGGGCACGTAGTCGAGGTCGCACTCGGGGTCGGGGTTGTGGAGGTTGATCGTCGGCGGCACCCAGCCGGTCTTGATCGCCATGACGCAGGTGATGAGTTCGACGGCCCCCGCGGCCTGGATGAGGTGCCCCAGCATGCTCTTGACGCTGGTGAACGGGACCTTCGGCGCCATCGGACCGAAGACACCCTTGACCGCTTTGGTCTCGATGCGGTCGTTCTCCTTTGTACCGGTGCCGTGCGCGGAGATGTACTGCACCTGAGGACGGCCATCGGAGCGCGGCTCGCGCGGGTTGATCCCCGCCTGGCTGCACGCCTGCTGCATCGCGGCCTGCGCGCCCTTGCCCTCGGGTTGGATGTCCGTGATGCGGAAGGCATCGGCGGAAGATCCGTAGCCCGCGACCTCGCAGAGCGGTTCCGCGCCGCGCGCCAGCGCGTGGCCGAGTTCCTCGAGAACGAGAATGCCAGCACCCTCGCCCATCACGAACCCGTCGCGGGTCTGGTCGAAGGGGCGGGCAGCGGTGAGCGGGTTGTCGCGACGCGTGGACATCGCGGTGAGTCGGATGAACCCGGTCATCCCGAGCGGGTGGATCATCGAGTGCGCGCCGCCCGCGAGCATCGCGTCCGCGTCTCCACGCTTGATGATCTCGAACGCCTCCCCCACCGCCTGCGTGCCGGCGGCGCACGCGGTCATGCAGTTGAACGCGGGGCCGCGGCAGCCGAACTCGTTGGCGAGACGGGCCACGGTGAGGTTGGGCTCTTGCTCCACGTCGCGCCGCCCGTTCATGCGGGAGAGCGCATCGCGCGACCAGTCGGCCTCACGCACGCTGCGCGTCGACGCGTCCCACGCCGCGATGTTCGCGTGCGCCAGAGCTTCGACGTCCGGCGATGACTCCCCCGCGCCGAGGTAGACCCCGATCCGACGCGGGTTCACCGGCTTCTTGTCCAGACCCGCTTGGCGCACCGCGTTCGCGGCGGCGGCGAGGGCGAAGCGGGAACTCGGGCCCGCCTGCGCGAACCGCTCCCCGTTCGCGAGGAAACGGTCGAGCTGGAACCCGCGAACCTCGGCCGCGAAATCGGTCTCGAACGAAGAGGCGTCGAAGTGGGTGATGCGGCCGACACCACACCTGGACGCCAACAGCGCCGCCCAGACCGTCTCGAGGTCGAACCCCAACGGGGTGATCCAACCCATTCCCGTGATGACAACCCGGCGGCTCATGCGTGATCAGTGCGTGTCGAAGTCGTGGACCGAGGAGCCCTCTTGTCCGCCGTCGTGATCGGGGTCATCGAAGGAAACCCCGCGCTCGGCGTTGATCTTGTCGACGTTGAGCACGCGGACGAGGCCGTCCTTGAGGCGGCGCTCGGAGAAGTTGATGATGAGGCCCAGGTCGAGGTTCGCGGCCTTCAGCTGCGCGCGGAGCGCGAGCCGCTCGGAAGTGGAAACTTCCCCGTGGCGCGACATGACCTCGACGAGGAAGCGGTCCTCGACGAACAGGTCGGACTTCACGGTGCCGATCTGCTTGTCGCGGTACTTGACCGGGACAACGTGATCCGCCTTGTAGACGATCTGCTGCGCATCGAGTTCCGCGCGGACCGCCGCGAGGTAGACGCTCTTGTCGTACCCGGGGCCCAGGGCCTTGTGGACTTCGATGGCGACGCCGATGAGTTTGCGGGAGCTCTCGGTGAGTTCGGTCGGCAGTTCAGAGAGCGGGATGCCGCGACGTTCACCGCCGCCGCCACCGCCACGACCGCCGCGCGGTCCGCCGCCCGAGCGTCCACCGCCACCACCTCCACCACCGCCGCCTGGGCCGTATCCCCTGTTGTAATCGCCGCGGGGGTATTCGCTCGCCATCGTGAAACTCCTCTGTTGACGTGTAGACAAGACTTTGATCGCGACCCGCACGGGGGAACGCGTCATGACGCGCGTCGGAACCTTCAGGCTGCGCCCAACACGAGCGCGGCGTTCTGGCCACCTTGAGAACTCGAGCACACCAGCACGTACTCTACCTTGGATTGTTCGCCTGCCGCGCCCGCCGCGACGGCCGGGACCCGACCATTTGCAAGAATCATCGCCCCTACGGCGGCTTGGAGCCCACCGTTCCCGGCGACGCAATCGCCGATGAACGGGGCCAAGGCCACAACCGGCACCGACCTTCCCGCGAACACACGGTCCAGCGCGGCCTTCTCGCCGCTGTCGAACCGCGGGTGGCCGTTGGCCTGTGAGACGACGGCGCCGATCCGAGAATGGTCGATCCCGGCGTCGGCGAGGGCCGCGACGATGGCGTCTTCCAGCCCTTCGTTGATCTCGCCGCCGAGCGGCCCGTGCAACGGCGGGATGACCTCTCCGAGGGACTGCGCCGCCCCGAATCCCAGGACGCGGGCGTAGACGCGGGCACCGCGAGCCGCGGCACTCTCGGCGGCTTCGAGGACCAGGATCCCGCCGCCCTCGCCCACGAGCGGCCCGCGGGACTTGGGGTCGAAGGGGACGCACACGCGGCGCGGGTCGTCGGATTCTGAGGCGAGAGCGAGCCGTTCGGCGAGCGCCAGCCGAACACCGCCGGCGACGCTGGCCTTCGATTCCGCGGACCCGGCGAAGCAGCAGTCCGCGGCGTGGCGCTCGATGACTCTCGCGGCTTCGCCCAAGCTCAACAGCCCGCTCGCCTCGTTGCACGTGTGGGTGTTGCTCGGGCCCTCGGCACCGTGGATGATCGTGACGTGGCAGGCCAGCATGTTGGGGAGGTACTTGAGCATCCAGAGCGGCTGCAAGTTCCCCATGCCCGACATCTGGCTGCCGTCACCGGGGTCGATCGTGCCCCACGCGCGGGTATCCCAGCCGCCGGTCTTGTCCAGAAGCTCCGCGTCGGCCCCGGAACGGCGCGACGTGACCATCGCCGACGCGAGCTCGGCGGTTTCCGCGTTGATCAGGCCCGCGCCGATCTGGCATCCCACGCGCGACGTCGGATACGTCGGAACCGGTGGCTCCTCGCCCTCTGTCGCACGGGTCACCAGGCGTGCATCGTCCACGGCGAGCTTGGCCGCGGCGACCGCGATCTCGATGTCGCGGGCCATGACCTTCACGGCCTTGCGGTACGACTTCGGGAGGTAGTCCTTGGCGGAGAAGGCGGGGATCTCTCCCCACAACTGGGAGGGAAGGCCGGCCGGATCGAAGCGGGTCGGCTTACGGAGCGCGGACACGCCCGAAAGGAGCCCCGCCCACAACGGACCCGCCCCGACGCCGTACGCGCTGAGGACCCCAAGGCCAGTAATCACGACACGGCGTTTCATCCGCGGGAAGGGTAGCCCCGGGGCGGGGCCGCGGCACTCGGCGTCCGGGGCGCACGGGTTCGGTGCCACTTCACACAGGCGGGAGGATCGGCGATACTGCACGCATGAGAACCCGTGCGCTCCTCGTGTTCCTCGCCCTTGCCCTTCTCTGGATCTGTCCCGCGCCGGCGGTCGCGCAGGACGAGGACGAGCCGGAGGAGGACCTCCAACAGGTCGACATCCCGGACACCGCGGCCGGGAAGCAGCTTCGCTGGGTGCTGGAGGTCGTGAACGGCAAGAGGCACGTCGGAGAGCGAACGGAGCACTTCGCGGATCGGTTTCTCGAGGACTTCAAGCCCGGCGAGCTGGAGGGTGAGCTCGCAAAGATCAAGCCGGAGGCGTTCGACGGGAACGACGCCGAGGTGGTCCGTATCGATCAGGACGAATCGGCGGAATCGATCACCGCTACGATCAGGGGGAAGGGCACCAAGCGATACCTCTCCGTGTTCGTCGCCCTCGACGCGCAGAGCATGAAAGTCGCGAGCCTGCTTTTCAACCTCGCGGCCGGATGGGACGGGGACTCGACGTGGGACTCCT